>JAGOLH010000058.1:0-6904 GCA_017994175.1 Bacteroidales bacterium
TACCCGGGCTTTATTTCATTGTATCATAATAAGTTACAAAATGTCTCAAAAAAAGTACCCGAGAAAAATGAAAAAGTACCCGAAAAAAAACAGCATTTTTCGGGTACTTTTTTTGGCCAAAAACAGGGTAAATTTTTAATTTTCTTCCTGATCCGGCAAAATATCATCTAAGCTTATCGTTTTTCCTTCGCTGGCTCTTTTATCCTCACGACTATCCTTCAGATAATTATGAAAAGTGTTTTTGTTGATGCGCTTCCCGTTTTTATCTAGCATATGCATATGGACAATCTGACTGATGTTTTTAATATCTGCTTCAAGCATGGGCTTTTTATTTTTATCACGTTTTTTCAGAGCGCGATATATATAGGTGGCAAGTACATTCGTGTTATCATTCCATTGCATAAAGAGGTTCATCCCATATCCAACTTCGGGCTCCTGCACCGTAGAAACAGGCTGACATGATCGAGCGTTGATGAACTTGCTCAGCTCAAAGCTCTCGTACATTTTAATTTTGAATTCTGATATGTTAAATCGTTTGTCATCGTAATAATGGCTGAACATCTTCTGCCAATATGAGAGTACGTTCATGAGAAAAATATTCTGAAGATATACGCTGAATATTGCTTCCTGGCTTCCGATGTTCTGAATTTTTTCGAGGCGAATCTTTCCATCGTAGCACATCCTTGTTACCAGCTGAATATTCTTTTTTGCATAATGACTTATTTCCTCTTCGGTGGTCGATACTTTTATTACATGCATCGCTTTTACTTTCAGACGCTCAAAGGCATCCGACAACAGTACTGCCATCTGGTTACAACTGTTTTCAGGGTTCGAGGCTTCACGGACTTTGTCCTCCAGCTCGTACACTTTGGTGGGAATCAAGCGAATTGTTGTTTTATCCTGTTTCTTATCAAACTGAAATTCTGCTTTCAGGTCGTTTATTGACTTAAACCCATGCTGATTCACTTCAATTTCGTCGAGCAGTTGTTTCTTATTTTTGCTTGTACCGTCAATCTGGATGCTTACAGCCTGAATCTCTTGTACCCTGCTTAGCAGGTAAGCTTTATTATTGTTTGAACACTTTTCGTAATCGTACTTTTCTTTCAAAATTTCATTAAAAATATCTACATCAACCCTGTTGAAATACCCACTTTTCATAACAAATAATCGTTTAATCGTAATTTTTGCACCGCTTTGCACAAAAATACAGTGCAACCGGTTCTTTTTATCAAATGTTGATATCTTTACACCATCTGTAAATCAAGAAGTTACGTGTAATTTATTGATTTTCAAGGGGGGAATATTTATTAACAATAGGAAGAGATATTCAAGCGATAATTACATCCCAATATTGTGAAGGCGTTTTTCAAAATTGCTTACTGATTGATTTTCTTACTTATTTTCATTCCATATTAATTGAGTACTAATACAATTGCCCCTACCTCACCAGCACAAACGCTGCCCATTTATACGGTTCGTCGGGGTACTTTGTGTTCATGTATTGCTGTGTATTCCTAAAAGCATCAGGAATGGACTCACCACCAAACAGTTTCTTGTAAAAGTATTCCATGAACTCGGCGGTTTCGGCATCGGGAACTTTCCACAGACTCATTATGATGTATTCAGCACCGGCGTTCTTGAAGGCTCGCTGTAAGCCAAATACGCCTTCGCTTCCCTTAATTTCGCCCAGACCGGTTTCGCAGGCCGATAGCACTACCAGCTCGGTGTTCCCCAGTATAACATTGGTAGCTTCGTAAGCAGTTAGAATGCCATCGTCGATGCCATCGTTTGATGCTTTGCCCTGCCATGAATTATTGGCTCCGGCAAACAACAATCCTGCTCGATTCAATGGGTTTTTGGCTGCATTGTACTGCTCCCCCGGCTCGGCATCTTCAAAGAAAAAACCGTGGGTAGATATGTGAACGATTCGTGGTGAATTGTTACCCTTTAGGCTTTTAAACTGTTCTTCGATGGCTGCATTGCCAGTAAACTTGGCTGTTGCTACTTTCTTCTTTTTCGCAATACTCTCTATTGCAGTTACTTCCTGTAAGGTCCCCGGCAAATATCCCCAGTTAAAACTACCCCTATCGGCTTCCGACGATACCGAACGCGACACATATTCCTGCTTGTTTCGTATGTTTTCGGCTGTGGCCAACAATTCTTCACTGCCTGCATCGTAATTTATTCCACCAAACAATGCAATGCTTTCTGGTTTTGTGGTTTTGAACTTTGACGGCTGCAACAACAAAGCAGTACTACTCAATTGCATTAGCCGGTATTTATCGCTGAGGCGGGTTTTATCATCAACCGGAATAGCCGCAAAAGCTATTTTGTGCAAACTGCCCGATGGGGCGAAATACACTAAGCTATTTTCGGGAATGTACTTTTCTAATGGCTGCCAAATGAGTTCGTAGAGACGTTTGCCATAATCTACCGAATTAAAATCCGGTAACATTGCAGCCCTGTACATACGGTTTAAGCTGCTTTTATTTGAAAGACTTTGCACCAAAATACTATCCAATTGCTTCTGCTCGCAAAGTGGAACCAAAATAGGTTGAGCACTTCCAGGTAATAACACTAAAGCTACATACATGATGCTGTCGGTGTTTTCTCCTTCTTTTTTGTATGCAAACGAAGAGAATTCCACACAGGCCTCGTTTGGATTCAGCACATGTTGCACGTCCTGCCACTTGATAGTTCCCAGTTTCTGCGATTCGGCAAATGCCGACGAAACCCTTGCAAGATCTCCTTCTAATGCTTCGGCTTCGGCTTCCATTTCAGGTAAATTCGGTAAGCGTTTTTCAACAGGTTGGCTGTGTTGCTTCGCAATAGTTAAGCGTAAAGCCTGCCATTGGTCGTATTTGGCAAGGGCAGCACTGTCGCTGCTTTGCTCAATGGCTTCGCGCATTTGTATGCCGGCTTGCAGTATCATGCCTTTGGTGGCGAGTTCTATGTTGTAGGCCTCTCTGGCTACTTCCGGATTTTCGGGTGCATAATCCATAAAGAAACTTTTATAATTATTGAATTTACTGGATAGCGTTTTTATAAACTTTTCTTTTTCGCTTTCTGAAAGGAAACTGAAAGCCTGATTGATGTTATAAAAGTTGTTTTGGATGGCATCGCGATACAGCGGAAGGGCTTTGTCGTATTGACCCATACTTTCGTACAATAAAGCCAGATTGTTTAAACAAATCCCATATTCAGAATGCTCTTTGCCCAAAGATTTTTCCAAGTTTTCTAATGCCTCAAGATAAAACGGAAGGGCTTCGTCATATTGACCCATACTTTCGTACAATATAGCCAGACTGTTTAAACTAATCCCATAATAAGAATGCTCTTTGCCCAAAGATTTTTCCAAGTTTTCTAATGCCTCAAGATAAAGCGGAAGGGCTTTGTCGTATTGACCCATTTCTGAATACAATAAAGCCAGATTGTTTAAACTAATCCCATAATCAGAATGCTCTTTGCCCAAAGATTTTTCACAGTTTTCTAATGCCTCAAGAAAAAGCGGAAGGGCTTTGTCGTATTGACCAATACTTTCGTACAATAAAGCCAGACTGTTTAAAAAAGCCCCATAAGATGAATGCTCTTTGCCCAAAGATTTTTCACAGTTTTCTAATGCCTCAAGATAAAGCGGCAGGGCTTTGTCGTATTGACCAATACTACGATACAATTGAGCCAGATTGTTTAAAAAAGCCCCATAAGATGAATGCTCTTTGCCCAAAGATTTTTCACAGTTTTCTAATGCCTCAAGATAAAGCGGAAGGGCTTTGTCGTATTGACCAATTTCTGAGTACAATAAAGCCAGATTGTTTAAACTAATCCAATAATCAGAATGCTCTTTGCCCAGCGATTTTTCAGTGTTTTCTAATGCCTCAAGATACAGCGGAAGGGCTTTGTCGTATTGACCCATATTTTTGTACAATGAAGCCAGATTATTTAAATAAGTCCCATAGTAAGAATGCTCTTTGCCCAAAGATTTTTCACAGTTTTCTATTGCCTCAAGATAAAGCGGAAGGGTTTTGTCGTATTGACCCATTTTTTTATAAAGCCAACCCAGGCAAGCTAAGCAAGTTCCATACTCCGAATGATCGACTCCTTGTATTTTTTCTCTAATTTCCCGTTCTTGTTCGGCATAAACAACCGCAGAATTATAATTTCCGGAGTATGCGTAAACAGAAACAAGTCCATTCAGCATATCCGCATACAAGGTATCCATTTCGCCAAACTCTTCTTTCACCAAATCGACGGCTTTTTCGGCATAAACTAAGGCTGTGTCGAAACTCTCTTTTTCAAAATATACATTCCTTAGGCTGTCGGCTTCTTGCCAGGTTTGAGCGGAAACATTCGATAGTAGAATGATGCAAACTGATAGTGATAGGAGTTTTTTCATAATTATGTTGTTGTTGTGCGTAAATTATGATGTAAAAATAGAAATAATGCGTATGAAATACAAGTGAAGAGGATTGTTTTAATCGTTGTTTTTGGGGAGTTTGATCATTCATCGAATCTGCAAATTCAACAAAACACAAAACCCTTACCTCACCAGCACAAACGCTGCCCATTTATAAGGCTCGTCGGGGTACTTTTTCTTCATGGCGTTTTGAGCATATAAAAATGCCTCCGGAATTGTTTTACCCGAAAATAGTTTTTTGTAGAACTGCTCCATGAACTCAGCAGTTTCGGCATCGGGAACTTTCCACAGACTCATCATAATGTATTCGACCCCTGCATTTTTAAATGCTCTTTGTAAACCGAACACACCTTCACTCCCACGTATTTCGCCTAATCCGGTTTCGCAGGCTGAGAGTACTATCAGCTCTGTGTTATTTAATGATAAATTCGTTGCTTCATAAGCGGTAAGAATTCCATCTTCAAGACCTTCTATTTGTTTCTTTCCTTGCCAATAGTTATTGGCTCCTGCAAACAATAATCCGGCACGGTTCAGTGGATTTTTCGACGCATCATAATTGTCCCCTTGTTCAATGTCTTCAAAGAAGAAACCATGGGTTGCTATATGAATAATCTGTGGAGAATTGACTCCACTGAGAAACTTAAACTGTTCTTCCATGGCATCGTTACCGGTAAACATATTTACTTTAATCTTTTTCTTTAAGGCAATATGCTCAATATCTGTAACCTCTTGAAGCGTTCCTGGCAAATAACCCCACGAGCTGCCTCCCCTTCCATCTTCACCTGACATTAAGCGAGAAACAAAATCCTGATTATTAAATTTTTCTGCTTTTGAAAGTAATTCTGTGCTTTCAGTGTCGTAGTTTATACCGCCAAATAAAGCTATATCAAATGTTGAATTGCTCTTATATTTTGATTGTTGAGTAAGCACGGCAGTTGTACTCAACTGAATCAGCTTGTATTTATCCGATAAACGGGTTTTGTCATCAACCGGAATGGCTGCAAAAGCTATTTTGTGCAAGCTTCCGGACGGAGCAAAATAAACAGTTTTAGTTTCTTGTAAGTGTGCTTCAATGGATTGCCAGATTAGCTCATATAAACGCCGACCATAATCAACTGTTTTGTTTTCGGGTAAAACAGTAGCTCTATACATTCGATTTAAACTGTTTTTATTTGAAATGCTTTGCACCAAAATACTATCCAATTGCTTTTGCTCACACAGTGGAACCAATATGGGCTGTTCGCTTCCCGGTAATAACACTAAGGCTACATACATGATGCTGTCGGTGATTTCTCCGGCTTTTTTGTATGCAAACGAAGAGAATTCCACACAGGCCTCGTTGGGATTGAGCAAATGCTGAACATCCTTCCAGCTTATTGCACCCAATCGTTGCGATTCAGCAAACGCTGATGACACGCGCGCTAATTCTCCTTCCATTGCTTCAGCTTCGGTTTCCATTTCGGGTAAATTGGGTAGTCGTTTCTCAATAGGCTGGCTATACTGTTTTGCAATAGTAAGCCGCAGTGCCTGCCATTGGTCGTATCTATCAAGCGAAATACTATCACTGCAATTTTTTATGGCTTCCCGCATTTTTATGTCGGCTTGCAGTATCAT
This sequence comes from Bacteroidales bacterium, assembly GCA_017994175.1. GTDB lineage: Bacteria > Bacteroidota > Bacteroidia > Bacteroidales > ML635J-15 > JAGOEF01. The sequence goes on from JAGOLH010000058.1 coordinate 6,029, forward strand.
GCCTTTGGTAGCGAGTTCTATATTGTAGGCATCGCCGGCTACTTTCGGGTTTTCGGGAGCGTAATCGAGAAAGAAGCTTTTGTAATTATTGAAACTGCCTGATAGCTTTTTAATAAATTTTTCTTTTTCGCTTTCAGCCAGAAAACTGAAAGCCTGATTGATGTTATAAAAGTTGTTTTGGACGGCATCGCGATATAGCGGAAGGGCTTTGTCGTATTGACCAATACTTTTATACAATCCAGCCAGATTGTTTAAACGAATCCCATAAGAAGAATGCTCTTTGCCCAAAGATTTTTCACAGTTCTCTAATGCCTCAAGATACAGCGGAAGGGATTTGTCGTATTGACCCATACTTTCGTACAATCCGGCAAGGTTGTTTAACCTTGCCCCATAACCAGCATGCTCTTTGCCCAAAGATTTTTCAGTATTTTCTAATGCCTCAAGATACAGCGGAAGGGCTTTGTCGTATTGACCAATACTACGATACAATCCAGCTAGATTGCTTAACCTAATCCCATATTCAGAATGCTCTTTGCCCAAAGATTTTTCACAGTTTTCTAATGACTCAAGATAAAGCGGAAGGGCTTTGTCGTATTGACCAATACTTTTGTACAATAAAGCCAGATTGTTTAAATAAGTCCCATATTTAGAATGCTCTTTGCCCAAAGATTTTTCACAGTTTTCTAATGCCTCAAGAAAAAGCGGAAGGGCTTTGTCGTATTGACCAATACTTTCGTACAATATGGCAAGATTGTTTAAATGAATCCCATAATAAGAATGCTCTTTGCCCAAAGATTTTTCACAGTTTTCTAATGCCTCAAGATACAGCGGAAGGGCTTTGTCGTATTGACCAATACTTTTGTACAATCCGGCAAG
>JAGOLH010000058.1:7004-19255 GCA_017994175.1 Bacteroidales bacterium
GCTGTTTAAATAAGTCCCATATGCAGAATGCTCTTTGCCCAAAGATTTTTCACAGTTTTCTAATGCCTCAAGATAAAGCGGAAGGGCTTTGTCGTATTGACCAATACTACGATACAATTGAGCCAGATTGTTTAAAAAAGCCCCATAAGATGAATGCTCTTTGCCCAAAGATTTTTCACAGTTTTCTAATGCCTCAAGATACAGCGGAAGGGCTTTGTCGTATTCACCCATACTTTCGTACAATCCGGCAAGGCTGTTTAAATAAGTCCCATATGCAGAATGCTCTTTGCCCAAAGATTTTTCACAGTTTTCTAATGCCTCAAGATAAAGCGGAAGGGCTTTGTCGTATTGACCAATACTACGATACAATTGAGCCAGACTGTTTAAAAAAGCCCCATAAGATGAATGCTCTTTGCCCAAAGATTTTTCACAGTTTTCTAATGCCTCAAGATAAAGCGGCAGGGCTTTGTCGTATTGACCCATGGTCATATAAAAGCCGGCAAGGTTATTTAGGCATGAACCATATTTTTCATGTAAGCTTCCTTGAGTTATTACGCGTATGTTTTTTTCTTTTTCACCGCATCTAATACCTTCATCGTATTTTCCAAGATAGTAATAAACATATAGCAATCCATCAAGCATATCTGCATATAAGGTATCCATTTCGCCAAACTCTTCTTTCACCAATTCTGCCGCTTTTTCGGCATAAACTAAGGCTGTGTCGAAGTTTTGTTTTTCGAAATAAACATTCCTTAGGCTGTCGGCCTCTTGCCAGGTTTGGGCGAAAACACTGAGAAAAACGAAATGTAAAACAGCTACAATACAGGTCTTTTTCATGGCCAAATAGTTTTAATTGTATTCGTGTTAAAGTTCGTGAACAAAAATTAAAAATCCAACCCATACACCTATCATTTTTTAAATATATAATAAAACCATACATTTTGGCGAAATTTCAAAAAATTTGAGCTAAATTTTTTTGTTCCAAAATCGGTATATATCTGATATTCTGTGCTTTACGTTTTTCGATATTTACTCCCAATTTCTCCCGAACCCTGGGTCCAATTTGCATCGTATTAATCTTTTTTGTAGATTTGATGCGGGTTTGAAAAATAGAGCAAAATGATGCAAACTGATTTTTGCCACTCGTTCTTTACTTTGTTACCATTTAGTTACCAGCGGATTTTTTGCTATTGTAATCCGCTTATTATCAGCAACATATAAACCTATTTACGGAGCCTGTCTCTCCGCAACCATCAGAAAAATGACCCGATTAGGGTCATTTTTCATTTACATGGCATTGCAAATTTATTTGCAAAATGCCACTAAAAACAAAAGTTTCGACTTCAATTTAGCATAATCTTTCTACAGCAACCAAATCGTTACCCATAGGGAATTAACCCCGGGTTTCCCGAATTGAAATAATTGTATTTTTGTATGAGTTAAAAAAACTGTCAAATGCAAACAATGTGTAAAAACATCCCGGTGTTAATCTTATTATTCCTTGTTTCAGGCATCGGAATACAGGCTCAGGTCAGTCCACCAGCCTCAGACGCCAATAAAATGCAATGGTTCAGCGATGCCAAACTGGGAATATTCATTCACTGGGGAATTTATTCCACCGGAAAAACTTCGGAATCCTGGGAATTTTACAACGGGCACATCAGCCATAAGGATTATATGGCGCAGATAAACGAATTTACAGCCAAAAATTACAAACCGGAACAATGGACTGCACTCATCAAATCATCAGGTGCAAAATATGTGGTCATTACCTCTAAACATCACGATGGAGTGGCTCTGTGGAATACTAAAATGAACGACCTGAGTATTCCTAAAAAATCACCTGCCAAAAAGGATGTATTGACACCATTTGTAAACCAGTTGCGTGAAGACAGCCTGAAAGTGGGTCTGTACTACTCCCTCATCGACTGGACTTATCCTGATTATCCGGGATTTTTAAGGGATTCTTCAAAATACAAGATTGAAAACGACACAGCCCGATGGACACATTTTTTAAGATTTTGTCACGGCCAGATTGCGGAACTTCTGAAAGCCTACAACCCTGACCTGGTTTGGTTCGATGGCGACTGGGAACATAATGCCGAAGAATGGCAGGCTGCAAAAATCCGTCAGATGATCCTGGACAGTAATCCCAGAACCATTATCAATGGCAGGTTGCAGGGGTACGGCGATTACGACACACCCGAACAAAGTTTTCCGGTTACACGTCCTGCAATGAAAAACTGGGAATTGTGCATGACCACAAACGACTCATGGGGATACTACATCGGAGACAATTCCTATAAAACACCGTACGAGATCATCAGCATCTTTGCCGACTGCATCAGCATGGGCGGAAACCTGCTGCTTGACATCGGCCCACGTGAAGATGGCAGCATTCCTGAAGAGCAACAATTCCTGCTTACAACACTCGGCATCTGGACAAGTAAGCACAGCGAAGCCATTTTCGGTTCGCTGGGTGGTTTGCCCCCGGGATATTTTTACGGACCCACTACCCTTTCGAAGGATTCATGCAACCTGTATCTTTTTCTACAGGGCAGACAAAGCGGATGCATCATTCTCAAAGGAATTACGAATGATATTAAAAACATTGAAGTGGTTGGCAACAAAACGAAACTCTCACATAAAGTGATTGGAAAAATGTCGTGGAGCGATATTCCGGGTCTTGTTTATATTGATATTCCCGAAGGCGTTCAGGATGAATATATGACGGTACTGAAAGTCACATTCGATAAACCGGTGTCGCTTTACAAAGCTAAGGGAGGCTTGTAAAAAATGAAAACTGTTTTAACATTTTTACTTTCGTTTGTTGCCCTTATCGGTGAGGCACAGAACAAAGAATCTTTAATTATTGTCAGAAAAGGAAAAGCCAATTACTGCATCCAAGCCGAATCTCCGGCGGCTGCCAATGCGGCCTGTATTCTTCAACAATATGTAGATTCGGTTTCCGGAGTTCTTTTACCAATATCTCAAAAAAAACAAGGGAAAAACAACAAAATCAGTTTTGTTGATTATTCAGAATTGAATGCCGGAACCTTCCACGACAGTCTGCGCAACGATGGTTTTATCATTTCTACCCTTGGTAAAAACATTTACATTTATGCAAAAAATGCTGCCGGTTTTCGGAATGCTGTGTATTATTTTCTGGAGCATCAGCTGAGCTGCCGCTTTTTTGCAGTCGATGCGAAGGTCATCCCAAAGAACAAAGAAATAGAAATTTCACCTATAAACACGCTGCAGAATCCCGCTTTCGAATTCCGGATCGACTATAACGGAGATGCTTTTAACAAGAATTTCGGTGAATGGCATGGGCTGCATAACAAACCACGAAACACCAATACCGGAGGTTTCGAAGTTTCGGAACAATGGGGCTTGTGGGTACATACGCTGCATACACTGGTGCCCCCCGAAAAATGGTTTGATTCGCACCCGGAATATTTTGCACTACGTAACGGAGTCCGTGTAAAAGATCAGCTTTGCCTCAGCAATCCAGATGTCTTAAATATCACTATAGAATCGTTGCGTGAAGAAATGAAGAAAAACCCCGAAGCACTCTATTGGTCAGTAAGCCAAATGGATAATTTCAATTATTGTATGTGCGATAAGTGCAAGGCCATCGACGAAGCTAACGGGTCTCCATCCGGATCGTTGATAAGCTTTGCAAATGCCATTGCCAAAGAGTTTCCCGATAAAATAATTTCCACGCTGGCGTATCAATACTCACGAAAGGCACCACTCAATGTAAAGCCTTTGCCCAATGTAAACATTATGCTTTGCACCATCGAATGCGACCGGAATAAGCCAATCAGTCAGGATTCTCTCGAAGGAAGTTTTACCAAAGACTTAAAAGACTGGTGTGCGCTTACCGATAATGTGTTAATCTGGGATTATGTAATTAATTTTTCCAACATTATAGGGCCTTTCCCGAACTTTCACGTCCTGAAGCCCAATCTGCAATTATTCCAAAAAAATCATGTTTCCATGGTTTTTGAACAGGGTTGGCCTCATAATAGCGGTGAATTCACTGAGCTGCGGTGTTATGTGCTGGCAAAACTGTTATGGGATTCATCGCTTAACACCGACAGCCTGATGCAGGATTTCTGCCATGGCTATTATGGCCCCGGAGGAAAATATGTGTACCGTTACATTCAGCTTTCCACTCAGAACCTTTTAGCATCGGGCAAGGCGCTGACCCTGTACGAACCCATGTCGGCACATGCACAGGGTTTCCTGTCACCTGAAAACATTGATATCTATTTTGATTTATTTGATGATGCCCTTATGGCTACCCAAGGGAACAAAGTGTACCATCATCGCATACAAATGGCCATGCAGCCCTTACGTTATGCCTGGCTCGAGGTCGCAAAATCGCTTCCGTTTACCGATGACTGGCTGTTTGAAAAGGATGAAAAAGGATCATATCGTGTAAAAGAAAAAGCCAGGCAATACCTCAGGGAATTATGCGATACTGCAAGCATCTATGGTCCCATACTTTTTCATGAAATAAGCATTAAGCCACAGGAATATTACGAACGAATGTCAGCGTATTTTGAGAATGGTGTTCAGATGCACAAAGCGGTTGGTAAAAGCATTTCGTTTGTTTCACCCGCTTCTCCAAAATATTCGGCCAATGGTCTGCAAACACTGATAGACGGGGTTTGCGGCACTGACAATTATTTTTCGTTGTGGCAGGGATGGTATGGCGAAGACATAGATGCCACGATAGATCTGGGATCTGAAGATTCCGTAAGCAGTATTCAGCTGAATTGCCTGATTAACCAGGCAAGCTGGATATTTGCACCCGAAAGCATCACGGTACAGGTATCAAATAACGGCAGCGAATATTCTGAAATTGCGACTTATGTTAATGCAGAGGCAAGAAATAATACGGGAAAGTCGATTGTTCCTTTTATTATTGAATTTCCCACCTCCCAAAACTGTCGTTTCCTGAATATAAAACTGAAAAACATCGGAGCCCTTCCCGAATGGCACGGATCCAAAGGACAAACATGGATTTTTGTGGATGAGATTATAGTAAGATAATCCGGGATTTTTTGCATACACACGTCCATGACACTAGTCCTCGTTTGTAACGAGGACTTATTTATTAATAAATTTTTAATGCACTACAATAATATCAACAAGTCCTTTTTCATTGCAATAATCTTTTGCTGAAGAAAACACGTAGTCTTGCGGCTCTAGAACAATCATGCTTTTAACTGGGTTGTTATGAATATAATCTAATTTCTGCAGAAGCACTTCTGTATCAAAACTATCAATCTCAATGGCATGATTATCATCTTTCCAAAATTTATATTTTGTAATTCGGTTCAATCGTTTACCCGCAAATGCAAATTTTTTAAGCATCCATACTTTACGACTTTCCGGGTATTCTTCAATAAGTTTAATAATCTTTTTTGCTGTAAATTTTTTATAATCCCTAATTATACCCGACAAGTTATATCCTTCTGATGCCTGCCATAAACAATGAATATGATTACTCATTATTACCCATGCATATACAATTAAACCTTTTTCTTTTATGCAGTAATTCATTGCATCGACAAGCTCAAGCTTATATTCTTTTCTTGTAAAAACATCAACCCAGTCTATAACAGTAAAAGTTAGAAAATGTACTGCATTTTGATTTCTGATTATGTATTTATCTCCTGACATTGCGTAAAATTATGAAATTAATTTTGATTCGCATTACAAATGCTTAGATTAGACCCGACCTCGTTGCAAACGAGGTCGATATATGCACTAGTCCTCGTTTGCAACGAGGACTTATTTACCGGTGTATTTTTAATGCACTTAAATTACCGCATTGCAAATGCTTAGATTAAACCCGACCTCGTTGCAAACGAGGTCGATATACGGTGATTCCGAAGACATTTCTCCGTAACCCCTGCCTATGCTTCGATTAACCTTCCGCTTCGCTCCAGTACTCAGCATGACAGGGAGTTTGTTGCAAAAGATGTCGGGATGCAGGTAACCAAATTAACAATATGAAAATTTTCTATCTTTACCGAACGACACTTACTTGAAATTGTAATGAAAAAAAGAATTCTGTTTGTTATCGTCTTTACTTCACTTGCATTTTGCTTGACTGCACAGGTAAAACTAATTCCAACACCACAAAGAATTGATTATAAAAACACCAGCTTTAGGATTTACGATAAAACTGCTTTAATATGCACAAATGTCGATTTGTTTTATGCTGAAGAACTTTCGATTTTTATTAATCAGGAGATGTCGCTTCAGCTAAATAATATTGATAAGCCGGGTAAAAGTTCGATTGAACTTATCAGACTAAAAAATGATGAAGAATTGATTAATGTTTTAAATAGGAATAAATTAGATTCTGAATTTAGAACCGGAGCAGAGGGATATGTCTTAGATATTTCCGAAAAGAGAATTATGATTATTGCACTAACAGATGCCGGAATCTTCTATGGCATTCAAACTTTACAACAACTCATTGCTGCTAATCGAACCGGTGAAAGTATTCCTTGTTTAACAATCTATGACTATCCCGATTTTGCTGTTCGTGCCTGGCAGGATGATATAAGCCGTGGGCCAATACCCACAATGGAACTACTGAAAGAACAGATAAGGCAAATGGCATCGTATAAGTTGAATTATTTTTATTTATATATCGAACACGTCTTTAAACTTGAAAACCATACTGGAATTGCGCCGAACGACGGTATCACAAAAGAACAGATAGAAGAACTTACGGCGTATGCAAGTAAATATCATGTGCAGTTGATTGGAGGTTATCAATCATTCGGACACATGGAAAAGACCTTGAAACTTCCCGAATATCAACACTTAGCAGAAAATTCGCATATTATTTCTCCTGCAGTACCTGAAACATATAAGTTTTTGAGCGATGTTTATGATGAGATCGTTCCGGTATTTAACAGTGCGTATTTTAATATCAACTGTGATGAAACCTTTGGCCTGGGTGAGGGAAAATCGAAAAGCATGGTTGATAGCATGGGGATTGATGGCGTGTATATTTATCATATCAACAAACTAAATGAACTACTTAAGAAGTACAACAAAAAGGTTCTGATGTGGGGAGATATTGTTGGCAGTTACCCGAACTCAGTTAAAAAATTGCCTGAGGATATTACCGTTATAGTCTGGGGGTATCATGCAGCCGAAAGTTTTGACTATGCAATTAATCCAATATCATCTACAGGAATTAATTTTTGGGTTGCACCCGGGATTAATTGCTGGTCGAATATATTCCCGAATTTTTATGAAACAAAAATTAATGTTTACAATTTTATTCGCGACGGATATAAACATAAAGCCTCGGGCGTTCTGAATACAAGCTGGGACGATGACGGATCAAACCTTTTTAACAACAACTGGCACGGATTTATATGGGGTGCCGAAAACAGTTGGAAAGCTCCTGTCTGCACAAGCTCAACAAAAGAATCAGAAAAGGAAATGGAAGCCAGATATAATGAATTTAATATTGCCTATGACGGGTTATTTTACGGATTAAATGGCGGTTCAATTACAAAAGTTTTGGTTAGTTTTTCCCGTTTGCATCAATCCGGGGTAAGAGATATTCTAAGAAATGGCAACTTCTTCGAACCCATTTTTCCAATTTATAACGAATACGTTTCGGATGAAATGAGAGAAAAGAATCTTGATTTGTTAAATCAACTCGAAGGTTTTAATGACCAAATTTTAAAGCTGGAACCACAAATAAAAAGAAATAATAAGACTATCGCCTATCTTAAATTTGCCATGAAGCAGGTTGAGTTTAGTTTGAAAAAGAATTTGCTCAGGATAGATTTATACCAATATTTAAATGGCAGCACAATTATTTCTGACGAGGTATTAAAATCGAAAATTATTGAACTTATTAATGAGGCTGGATTGCTAAAAAATGAATATGCCGATTTATGGAATAAAGAAAGCAGACCCGATTGGCTCGAAGTTAATTTGAAAAAATTTGATGCTTTAATAAGTGATTTGGAGAACCTTGAGGGGTATTGTATTATTTCTGCGGATGATAAAATTACAGATCAAGGAAGAAAGATTACTATGCGTTCACTATTCGGCGATTTGCCAGTTTATTACTCGATAAATGAAGAAGCTCCGGATTTCTCCAAAAAATATACCGAACTTTTGGTTATAGACTATGATGCAAATATCAAAGCCCATGCTGTTAAAGATGGAAAATCGTTTAATGCTACTGAATATAAGATTCTATACCATAAAGGAATAGGACGTTTGCACAAGATGTATTCGAATTGCAGCAAATATCATCCAAGTTATGATGGTGGTGGGAAATACGCTTTACTTGATGGAAAGCAGGGAGAACCAGAATTCTTAAGAAGTGGAAAATGGCAAGGCTTTTCGGGTCAGAATATTGATATAGAGATTGATTTAGAAAAACCTCAATCCTTTAATTCATTTTCGATGGGCTTTTATCAAAACATAGATACATGGGTAATATTTCCAAAGAAAATAGAGATTTTTGTTAAAAATAACATAGCCGATGAATATGTACTGTTAAGAACTCTGGTTAATGAAATTGGGCCGGAAGCGAAAGGCGAATTAAGGCAGGATTTTACAGCCGAATTCACGAATGTTAAAACCCGATATATCAGAGTTGTAGCCTATTATTACGGTAAATTACCGGAATGGCATCATGCAGGATCAGGCTACGAGTCAATGATATTTGCTGATGAGATTATCATAAAATAGCTTTTAAAATAGTTGGTAAAACATAGTGGAGTTTAACTCATAGAGGAGTGTTGAAGCGTGTTTGAATTTTTCGTTTCACAACCCTAGTAGTTAATATTTTTTAACTCCTGCACTGTCCGGGTTCAAATAAAGCTTCAAGAGTTTCATAAATTAAATTTATTTATAATAGTTCTAAACAAGTTTTTTATTTACCGGTTATAATAGAAATTAATTTGCAGGAAAATATGTTTCAAGAATATCATATAACAAAGAAAAAGCAATTTAGGGTGATGGATAACATTGGGAAAATCATCAACAGCAAATACTTTCCCAAATTATCGGACACTGAAGTACTGAAAGCATACAAAGACATGCTTTTTGCACGTACTGCAGACCTTATGGTTGTTTCATATCAGCGTCAGGGGCGAATATATACCTATCCTCCGAATTATGGTCAAGAAGCCATTGCAGGTGCTGTGGCACAGCTTGTACGTAACGATGACTGGGTAGTTCCTGCCTTTCGCGAAATGGGGTTGTACCTGGCTAAGGGTGCCACACTAAAAGAGCTGTTCCTGTATTTCATGGGATACGAAGACGGTTCTCGTTTCGAGAAGTCGAATCATATGCTGCCGATGTCGGTGCCCATTGCTTCGCAGCTGTTGCATGCCGTTGGCATAGGTTATGAAATTAACTATCGAAAAAAAGATGAAATTGTGTACACTTTCGTTGGCGATGGCGGTACCTCTGAAGGTGATTTTCATGAGGCTCTAAATTTTGCAGGAGTCTGGAACGTGCCTGTTATATTTATTGTTCAAAACAACCAATATGGAATAAGCACACCATTCAGAGTACAAACCGCTTCCGATGGAATAGCCATTAAGGCCATGGCATATGGCATTGAAGGAATTCAGGTTGACGGGAACGATTTTTTCGCGATGTATTCAGCCGTTCAACACAGCATCGAGCATATTAAAGCGGGTAATGGTCCTGTGCTAATTGAAGCAGTAACCTACCGGAAAGGAGCGCATACCACTTCTGACGACCCCTCGAAATACCGTACCAAAGAAGAAGAAGAAAAATGGGATGCTACCGACCCACTGAAACGTTTAAAGTCATACCTTACTAATAAAGACGTATATAATGATGCAGACGAGAATAAGCTGATTGATGAATACAAAAAGGAAATCGATCGTCAATTTACTGAGGCTGAAAACTATAAACCCTATCCGTTGGAAGATGCCTTTAAATATATGTATGTTGATATGCCTGATGATTTAAAGCATCAGCAAATGGAACAGGAAAAATTTTTAAAATGGAAGGAGCTCAGGTCATGAATAAAATAATGAACATGGTCAACGCAGTGAACGATGCGTTGGATATTATGCTGCAAAACGATGACAGAGTAATTGTTTATGGAGAAGATGTGGGTGTTGAAGGAGGTGTATTTCGGGTTACCGAGGGATTGCAGCAAAAATACGGAGTAAATCGTGTTTTTGATTCCCCGTTGGCAGAATCGGGACTCGCAGGAACAGCAGTCGGAATGGCTGCTGCCGGACTTAAACCGATAATAGAAATGCAGTTTTCGGGGTTTGCCTACCCTGCTTTCAATCAGATTGTAAGTCATGTTTCTCGCTTGCACAACCGCAGCCGTGGAAAATTCAAAATGCCCATTGTAATTAGGATGCCTTATGGTGGCGGTATCAATGCCCTCGAGCACCATTCCGAAAGTCTTGAAGCAGTGTGGGGACATATTCCCGGGCTTAAAGTGGTGATACCATCAACACCATACGATGCCAAAGGATTGCTTATTTCAGCCATTGAATCGGACGATCCGATAATTTTTATGGAACCCAAACGGGTTTACAGGGCGATCAAGCAAGAAGTGCCTGAAGAAAAATTCAGTATTCCCATCGGGAAAGCAAAAATCATATCACAAGGTACCGACATCACTGTAGTTGCCTTCGGTGCCATGATACGTGAGGTGCAGAAAGCCGCTGCGCTTGCAAAAAAGGAAAACATTTCGGTGGAGATCATCGACTTGCGAACCATATATCCGATTGATAAAGAAACCATTGCTGCCAGCATCAAAAAAACAGGACGTATTATCACTGTTACAGAAGCGCCAAAATCGTTTGGTGTATCCGCTGAAATTTCAGCCATAGCCACTGAAGAAGCGTTTCTGCATCTAGAGGCACCTCCGAGGAGAGTTACGGGATTCGATACGATTGTTCCCCTACCTCGTGGCGAACATCATTACATGATAAATCCCGAGAAAATTCTCTACGAAATTATCAGAACCGTAAAATTTTAAAGAACATAGAACAATGAGATATATTTTCAAATTTCCCGACATAGGCGAAGGGCTCGATGAAGGCACAATTCTGGAGTGGTATGTGCAGAAAGGACAAAGCGTTGAAAGCTCGCAGTCGCTGGTAAAAATGGAAACAGATAAAGTAGTTACCGATATCCCATCACCCCGTGCCGGTGTAATCACTGCTGTGTATGGGAAAGAGGGAGAAACCATTCACGTAGGCGATCCGCTGGTCGAAATCGAATTACAGGGTATCGAAGGGGCACAAGCGGTAGAAGAAGCTGCAAAAATAGAATCAGAAATTCATGCTGTAGCCGAAGAAGGAGCCGGAGTGGTTGGCACCCTCGAGGTTGCTGGTAACAATGCCTTTTTACCTTCCAGCGACGAAGGTATCGAAACAGAGCCCGATAATGCACACATTAAAACCAAGGCGATTGCTACCCCGGTTGCCCGTGCATTAGCACGCGATATGAATATCGATATCAACGAAGTAAAAGGTACCGGTCCAGGTGGCAGGGTAATGAAGGAAGACATCGAAAAACACAGGACAACTGTTTACACAAAATCCTCTGCCTCAGCTCCGACAATACAAGAGGCAAAACCTGTAGAAATTGAGCCCATGAGTCAGCTACGCAAGACGATAGCTAAAAACATGCTCAATTCAAAACACAATGCAGCCCACATGACTGTATTCGATGATGCTGAAGTGAATGAACTGGTGAAAATACGCAGTCGTTTTCGCGATGCTTACTCCGAAGAAGGTATTAAACTGAGCTATCTGCCATTTGTAATTAAAGCTGTGGCTTTATCGCTGAAAAAGTTCAAAGCCCTAAACTCTGAAATGGATATGGAAAATTCCCGTATCATTTACAAGAAATATTACAACATCGGTATTGCAGTCGACACTCCCGATGGTTTACTGGTGCCGGTTATCAAAGATGCCGACAAAAAAAGCATTCGTCAGATCGCAGCCGAAATACACGCCATCTCCGAAAAATCAAGGTCACGCAAACTTGGACTCGACGACATAAAAGATGGTACTTTTACCATTACCAGTTTTGGGTCAATTGGTGGGAAATATGCCGTTCCTGTAATCAATTATCCGCAGGCAGCGATTCTCGGTATCGGTAGGCTCTTTGAACAACCAGGGTTTCAGGGTGATCAGGTGATTAAAAATAACATGATGCCTCTGTCGTTGTCGGTG
>JAGOLH010000006.1:0-49791 GCA_017994175.1 Bacteroidales bacterium
TGTATCCTGATACTGCAAAGATGAAAAAGCAATTGCAATATGCCGACCAACTCAGGATTGAGTATATTGCCATAATCGGTGAAGATGAACTGAAGAACAACAACCTGAGCCTGAAAAACATGCATACAGGAGAACAAACCTCCTGCACTACTGAAGAACTGATTGGCCTACTGAAATAAATACGTCTGAAAGCCCGTCATTGAGAGGGTTGAAAACCCGAAGCAATCTGTATTTTGACGGGTGGTTATAGACACGACTCTGTATTGGTGGATTGCTTCGACTTCGCTCAGCAAAGGTGCTTCACTGCGTTCGCAATGACGTTTTTGGAAGGTAAAGAAAGAGGCTGCCTTTTCCAGACAGCCTCTTTTATAAAACAATGAATCAGGTTAGAACCAATTACATCACTTTTTCCAGCTCAACAGTGAAATGCCTCATAATTGGAGCTTCCCATGTGATTTTATAGCCTTTGGTAATACTGTCGCGGCGGTCGAATACATTCTTCAGGGCAGCAGCAATCACGTCCATGTGATTGTTGGTGTACACCCTGCGGGGAATAGCCAGACGCAGCAGTTCCAAATCGGGATAACGATTCTCGCGGGTTTCCGGATCTCGGTCGGCAAGCAACGTGCCTATCTCCACTCCTCTTATTCCGGCTTCAAGGTAGAGTTCAATACCCAAGGTCTGGGCTCTGAGCTGTTCCTTGGGCAGTTTCGACAGAATACGCGATGCATCCACAAAAATTGCATGTCCGCCTATCGGGCGCTGAATGGGAATGCCGTATGATATCAGTTTATCACCCAAATATTCCACCTGCTTGATTCGCGTTTCGAGGTAATCGAATTCGGTGCTCTCATTCAAACCGACAGCTAAGGCAGCCATATCGCGGCCCGACATACCACCGTAGGTAACATAGCCTTCGAACATTATATTGAATGTAGATGCCCTACGATAAAGTTCCAAATCGTTACAGGCAATAAACCCTCCAATATTTACGATACCATCCTTCTTTGCGCTCATGGTAGTCATATCGCCATACTTATACATCTCACGGACAATTCGCTTAATGCTCAGATGAGAGTAAGCTTTTTCCCTCATTTTGATGAAATAAGCGTTTTCGGCAAAGCGTGCCGAGTCGAAAAGAACCGGAATTCCATAAGCATGTGACATTTCTGAAACAGCTTTAATGTTTTCGATGCTTACAGGTTGCCCACCCGATGAATTACAGGTAACTGTAATGATAACAAAGGGGATTTTTTCTTTGGGATGGGCTTTCAGCACAGCCTCAAGCTTATTCAGATCGATATTGCCTTTAAAGGGGTGTTCGATAGTGGTATCGAAAGCTTCGTCGATGGTGCAGTCAACTGCATGCGCCTTGCGAAACTCTATGTGCCCTTTGGTAGTATCGAAATGAGAATTACCGGGTACAATATCTCCGGGCTTAACAAGCACACTAAAAAGCACATTCTCGGCAGCCCTGCCCTGATGGGTAGGGAGCACATGTTCGAACCCCATAATGCTAGTAACAGCATCGCGAAACTCGAAATACGAACGTGCGCCTGCATAGCTTTCATCACCGGTCATAATAGCTGCCCATTGACGGTCGCTCATTGCACCTGTGCCACTATCGGTGAGCAAGTCGATAAAAACCTGATCGCCCCTGAGTTTAAAGAGATTGTATTTAGCCTCCTGTATCCATTGCAGCCGTTCGTCGTAAGTACTACGTTTCAGCGGCTCAACCATTTTAATTTTATACGATTCCGAAAAAGGTATTTCCATAACCTAAGGATTTAAAAATAAATACTAAATTAAATACACGAAATGGTTGATAGTGGTTAGAAAGCGTAGCTGTCGCGATCTTTTATATGCCTGAAGATCTGCTTGGTAGTTAACAATATGGTGTTGTTTTTCGACATAATAATCACTAATACGCTTAACAAAATTATATTTTTTTATTTTAAAACAAATCCGCTTTAATAAAATAAATATTAACAAGTTAACAGGCGTTTATTCTCGTTTTTAACCCTTATACCGAGCAAATGGTATTGTAGATACAATAGCTGCATTTTGTTTTTTCGGGGTACTGAACAAAGGGTATTCGCGGGTTAACAATTTCTGCAATTAGGTCTTGTAATGCAACGCTAAATTCATTTTCCAATTCACCCTCGATGTTTAAGATATCATAATCGGCAGTATCGTTCTTTATGTGTATTGTACAATTAGAATCATCCTTCAAATTGCGTAACGAAATTAGTCCTGGCCGAACTTTACCGATAATTTTTTCCGCATTTTTAAGCATTACACAATACAACAATATCTGGAAGAAATAATCCATTTCCTTGCCGCGTCCGGGTTCAAACAATGCAGCGATGTTTTTGAACTTCCGTTCAACTTTGCCTGTTTTATAATCAAGTACAACGGTGCTATCATTCTGCACATCTACCCTGTCGATTTTGGCTTTTATTAAGGCAGTGCGCACATTGTTTCCATCTATAAAAGGCATGCTAAAAAGTAACTGCTTTTCGAGTGAAGCAATCCTGAAAGGCGCTTTTTCCATATCGTAATGCAGCAATCGCCCAATGTATTTCAGCAAAACTTCGTAAATAAGCCTTTGCTTTCCCTGAAGCTCTGATTTTAGCAAGAAAGACGTTTTATATTCGATATCAAAGGCTTGAAGCAACGACTTCTCTACCAGATCGTTATTATGAATATCGGCGATAGATGCCAGGTCGCTAGCATTAATAGTTTTACCACTCAAAGCAAATTCCTTATAAATCAACTCTATTGCTTTATGAAAGATATTGCCAAACTGCTTCATATTAGTATCTTCTTCAACACTTTCAGGTTCTGAAATCCCCGCTACTGTACTAAAATAAAAAGCAAGCGGACATTTAATGTACTGATTAAGCAAACTGGCTGATAGTTTTTTGTGTGCAATCTTCCCTTCGGCAAAAGCATTCAGGAATGCAGCAATATTCTTATTTTTAGGAATGGTAATTAAGGAATTTGCTTTAGCGACAACACTATAATTTATCTGCTTAAAGTTCACCGAATTTGGCAATTCAAATTTTAATTGTTGAATAAAACGGGACCGTTCTCCTCCGCCAACATCCTTAGTCGCCATTTTATAAATCAGTCCTACTGAAGAAGAGCGCTGCAACAGACGATAAAAATAGTAGGAATACAGCGAATCGGTGTGCTGTTGCGAAGGCAAATGAAAAGCATAACGCAGGTTAACCGGTATAAACGAAGGGGCTAAGGTATTTTTGGGTAACACACCTTCGTTCACCGATAGAATCAAAATATTTTTAAAATCGAGAAGCCGCGTTTCGAGTAATCCCATCACCTGTAAACCTTGCAGTGGTTCTCCCTCGAATGGAACAACAGTTGTTTTGATTATCTGGTCCACCAAATGCGAATAGGTAGCAAGTCTGGAAAAAGATATTTCCTTTTCAGCGATAATACGGTCGATGTATTTAAGAGACCTATAGATCTGGTACACTATTTCGCGTTGCACTTCGAAGCCGTCTTCCTGTTTTTCGGCTGTGAGAACTTTAGAAAGCATGCGCAACAAATACTCTGAAAAATCATGCACATTGCCACCCGAATATTGAAAAAGTTCTTCTAAAAAGTTCTTACCAGAAAAAAATTCAGGAGAGACATAAATAATTTTCTGGGTACGCAAAGCACTCACCATTTCGCTTGTATGCGGCGACAGCAAACGTGTAAACGGATGATTCAATAGTGCATTTACATATTTAAAATAAAACCTGGGTACTCCCGCGTGCCTTATTTTAATCTGCAGAAGCATGATGTTTCTAATCCAGGCTACTGCATTTGAGTCTTTTATACTAACCCCCATCGAGACATTATAAGGTCCGATTTCAGAGCTCAAACTCTGTAATACTAAGGGCATGAGGTCTTCATTACCGAGTATTATTGCTGTTTCTTCAGCAACAAAAGCGCCTTCTCTGATTTTTTCGGAGACTAACCAACAAGCGTATTTCACCTGTGCTACTGCTGATGGAGATGCAATGCAGGTAATTTCAGGCGGGTTGTGTCGAATTCCTTTGTTATGCAGACTGAAATCGGGAGGCATTGGGAATTGTTTCACATTCATGCGCATAAAATAGCCTGCTTCATGGCTGGGGTTGTTCATGTAGTATTCATCGTAATCCCATAGGAATACAGCCTTTCCTTCTTTACTTAGGAAGCTAAATATTCTTTTTTCGCATTCATTCAGCACGTTGAAACCCACAATTAAATAGGTTTTGGTGGTATCGATACGTTCGGGGTTTTCGGCAACTTCGCGATATATCATACCCTGCGACCCCTGGTTTTCGTTTTTCAGCCCGCTGCGGTGATCATGATACAACTCTGGCAAAATCATCCATGTTTGTAAAAAGGCGTCGCGTTCTGCCGATTTCCGTGATGATAATATATTACCCCAGAATGCCTGCACAATATCCTTGTCGATATAAACGTCATTGCCAATCAAAAGGTCTATCTCTTTCAGGTCTTTTACATTACTAAACACTTTTTGGGCATCAGCAAGGTGTGTGTCCACGTCATCGAAATCAGTAAGCAAAACCCTGGCCCAGCTGTAAAAATTATCGAATGTTTCGGCAGAAGATGTAAGCTTGATGTAAGTCCGATATAAATCGAACATCAAACTTAGCTCATCTTTGGCACTTAATGATGATGCATTCTCGAACAACTGTGTAATGGTACATATTTCAGGAGTCCAAACCGGTTGGGAATTCCCTTGTGCAAAGTATCGCCTGAAATAGAGGGCAGGCCTCATGTTGGGGAATACAATGCATACCTGCTCCATCTCACCGGGATATTGGAGTTTCAGGTAATCGCTAACTTGTTTCAGGAAAGGGTTCATCGGCAGCAGTTGTTGAAATGCAACAATTTCAGGTCTGCCAAAACAATTGCTGCAGCTGCTTCTATTATCACCGGAATTCTGAGGGCAAAGCACACATCATGGCGACCGGGAACGCTGAAATGGCTCATTTCTTTTGCAGTAAAATTAAAAGTTTGTTGCCCCTTAGTAATACTTGATGTTGGCTTACAATATACGCTGAATATCAAATTATTACCATTAGTTATTCCGCCATTAATTCCTCCTGAATGATTGGTTGCCGTTTCTCCATTTTCTCCAATAAAAACATCGTTAAACTCCGATCCCAGCATATCAGCGGACTCCACGCCATCGCCAAATGAAATGGCTCGTATGCCGGGAACCGAAAATAACAGGTGGCTCAGCAACGATTCGACAGAATCGAAGAAAGGCTCTCCCCACCCTGCCGGAACACCGCAAATCTCACATTTCACCACACCGCCAACAGAATCACCATGCTGAGAAGCGTTTTGCACAGCAGCATGTATTTCGGTACTGCCACCCGCTTTAACCAATTCAGCACTTACCGAAATCCCCTGCAACATTTTCAAGGCAACCACACCTGCTGCAACCAATGGTAAAGTCATTCTACCGGAGAAGATACCACCGCCACGCGGATCGCTATAGCCTTGATATTTCACGCTGGCTGTATAATCGGCATGTCCCGGCCGGTAAAATCCATCAAAATTATAATCTTCGCTTTTTACATCCCTATTTCGAAAGCTAATATTCAGGGGTGCTCCTGTAGTAAAGCCCTGATAAATACCAGACCTTAATTCAGGCGTATCGCTTTCATTGCGCAAAGTACCGCCTGTTGCTGTAGGTTTACGACGGTTAATGATTTCAGTGAAGTCGTTTACTGAAAGGGCTAAACCGGGCAGACAACCATCGATAATTACACCCACTTCCGACTCATGTGATGCGCCGTATAGTGTGATTCTGAAAAGGTTTCCGAAGCTATTCATCGATTTTTCCTCCTAATTGTTTTAATGTTTCGTAAAACCCGGGGAATGATTTATTTACACATTCATGATTTTTAATTTTAGCACCTTTCTGCGATTGCAGGGCAAGTACCGAAAATGCCATCGCCATACGGTGATCGCAATGACTGTCGGTAGTAAAGAATTTTTCGACAGGTTTTCCTGTTATCTCTATTTCATCTTCGCGCACCAGCACGGGTATTCCTGCTCTCTGAAGCTGACGATAAACCAGACCATGCCTGTCGCTTTCCTTGAATTTCAGCCTTTTTAAACCTTGCAGAAGGCTAACCCCATTGGCTCCTGCTGCCAACACCGATGCCACAGGGAACAGGTCGGGACAATTGGTGAAATCAAACTTAAAAGCATGAGGTTTGGATTTAAGAATCTGAATGTGATTGTCATCGGCTGTATAGCTTACTCCGGCTTCACTCAGCAAATCCAATACCCGTATGTCGGCTTGCTCAGAATGCATGTTTAAGCCTTCGAGGCGTATTTCGCCACAGAGAGCAGCTGCAACCATAAGGGCTGCCGCGCTACTCCAGTCCGGTTCCACCGTCACGCTGGCAGCTTTATAATGCTGATCGCCGTGGCAGGTAAATATGTTATCCGTCGAAAATTCACACTCAATACCAAACAATTTCATTACGTCGAGTGTAAGCAATACATAGGGCCTGCTTTTTAGGTTTTTCAGCTCCAGTGTCGAAAACCCTTTCAGTGTAGGGAGAGTCATCATCATTCCACTGGCAAACTGCGACGAAACCGAAGTATCGAGCTGGTATGAGCCGGTTTGCATTTTACCTCCAAGTACCGTGAAAGGAAGATATTTTCCCTTATTTTCAGTTTTCAGTCCCATGCTCTGCAATGCATGCATTTCGAAAGCTACCGGACGTTTCAGAAGGCTACCGCGCCCCGTAATGGTAAAAGGTTTCATCTTCGTGCTCAGCACTGTTACCATCAAGCGAGCGCACAGGGCTGATTCCCCGCAATCGAAAACCGATGAAGGAAGGAAATCGATCCCTCCCTTTACCGTATATCTATCATTATCGAGGCTTAAACTCCGTGCACAGCGTTGCACTATCGATGCTACAGCTTTCACGTCTTCGGCTTGTCCAGCATTGTGGATTTCCGATATACCATTTGCAAGCATTGCAGCCACTAAAAGGCGTTGTGCATGGCTTTTTGAAGGCGGTAATTTAGCTATTCCTGAAATTTCGGAGGGTAGAATTGTTATCATAATTGTTCGGCTATTTTTTTCAACTCATCAAGTTCAAAATCAACCATTATGGTTTCTCCAATCCCTTTAATCAACACCATGCTTATTTTCCCAGACCGGTTTTTTTTGTCGTTCATTACGCTGTTCATCACTTCTTGGTTGATAGTAAAATCAACAGGCAAATTATAAACTAAAAGAATTTGTTTTGTTTTTTCGACCAATTGCCGGTTGCACAATTTCATCCTGAACGAAATCTCAGCGGCAACCATCATGCCTTTAGCAACAGCATAGCCATGTCCAATATTTTCGCTTAGCTCAAAAGCATGACCGAATGTATGGCCGAAATTCAAATGATGACGCAAACCCTGATCGTATTCATCGCCAATAACATAACCCGATTTTATCTGTACCGAAGACTCTACTATATGGTTAATAGAGTACTTATCAAGCTGTAAAATCAATGGTGCCTGCATTACGAGGTAGTCATAAAAATTGCTGTCAGCTATCAAGGCGTGTTTAATCACTTCAGCCATTCCGTTGATAAAATCAATTCTTGGAAGAGTAGCTAGCAGGCTGCCGTCGCAGACCACAAATTCCGGCTGATTGAAAACGCCAACCAGGTTTTTATAACCCCCGAAATTTATACCGTTTTTCCCCCCCACACTTGCATCGACCTGAGCAAGGAGGCTGGTTGCAACAAACCCAAACCGGCAGCCTCTTTTATATGTAGAAGCTACAAACCCCGTAATGTCGAGAACCACACCACCCCCAAAGCCGAGAAGAAACGTATCGCGTCCTGCATTCATACGTACAAGCTCACCAAAAATTATTTCCAGACTTTTCCATTGCTTCGACTCTTCGCCTGCCGGAATCACAATACATTGGTATTTTTCTAGAGCATTGTGGTAGTAATGCATCAGGTTCGAATCGGTAATAATAATGCTGTTTGAAGGGATGCGGCTTTCAACTTCTTTACATGCATCGCATATTAAAACGGGATAAGTTTTTTTTGTGTGAATAATAATTTCCTCGTAGTCACTTTGCATTATTATCTGGGACCTGGTTTATTCTGTAAAAATAAAACATATAATTCAAGATATGTTGCTAATACCATTTTTTTTAAAATTTAGAATTTTTAAAATGTAAAATTCTCTGATTTTCAATTAATTTTATCGAAAATTTTCGGCATGGCTATACCCACATCCCGCACAAAAGTTAACGCTGAAATTCGCATCGACATTGATAGATGTAGCGGTTGCGGACTATGTACACAGGTATGTACCGACAGCAATATTGTTATTGCGAATGCAAAGGCAAAAACCACTGCCGGCTCCGTTTTCGGGTGCATAGCATGTGGTCATTGCATGGCAGTGTGTCCTGAAAATGCCATCAGTATTAATGGCAGAACAATGAGTTTTTCTGATTTAATACCCCTTTCCGAAAAACATAAGATGGCCAATTACGATGAATTGCTTGCCCTGATGCAATCGCGCCGAAGTATCAGAGAATTTCGCGATAAAAATGTTGATGATGATACTATTGATAAGATTCTTGAATACGCTTCTTTCAGTCCGATGGGTCTGCCACCTTCCGATGTGCACGTAATTGTTTTCAGGGGCAAAGATAAAGTTAATGCCTTTGCAAAAGATTACAGCGACTTTCTGAAAGGCATGAAGTACATTACATCAAACTGGTTTATTACGCTGATGCGACCGTTTTGGGGCAAAGCTAACGACGAAATGTTCAGGAACTTCATCAAGCCTGCTGTAAACACTTTCACCAAACAGATGGATTGTGGGCGCAATATGATTACTTACGATGCTCCTCTGATGTTTTATTTCTATGGCTCTCCTTACATCGATCCGGCAGACCCAATAATAGCCGCAACCTATGCAATGCATGCCGGAGTATCGCTAGGACTGGGGACTTGTATGCTCGGAGCAATTCACCCTTTTCTGCAGTATGGAAAAAACGGGAAGCTTTTCCGTGAAAAATATGGCATAAAATATAAAAGCAGAGAAGGTTTGTTCCTTATTATGGGGTACCCCAAAGTGCACTACCATAACGGGTTAAAACGCAGCTTTGCAGAGGTTAAAAAGCTTTAAAAAAAAGCCACCCATTGCAGAGTGGCTTATATTTCTAAAGAAATCGTGTTTATCAAAGCACGATGCCAAGAACAACCATTGCTCCAACGAGCACAACAAGCATGATAATAAAAGGCACTGTTCCTCCCTGATACCATTTTTTGTTTTTAGGTTCATTTTCCTGAATTTGTGTTTCCATGTTAATTATGATATTCTGATACCAACATATATAATCTATGCAGTATCGGTTAATTACTAAAAATCGAATCACTATTATCTGCCATTGGCAGTGCAAAAAATAGAGAATTCTAATTTTTAAAACACATGGTTTGCAGGTATTTTGGCATCTTATCGTGACAGACGCTCACAATATGCATTGATTCGGAAGCTGAATAAAAATGGAAGTTATTATTGATTATCCTGAGACTAAGCGAGAATATCACCCTGAATTTGTCATAAACCGGGCAATGATTTGACTCTTCTTTCGAAACCACAGCAATAGGAGTTCCCGGCAATGTAAAAACTTTCTCTGCAGGGTTCCCACCCACATTTCGCTGAGACGTTGCAGTATTGTTTGCATTGCATATAAGAACCAGTATTGAAGGAATCAATACTAAAGCAATCATCATTTTAAGCAGCGATTTCATATCAATATTAGCCTGAAGCAAAATTATAAATTATTTACCCAATAATTTCAAAACACCGTTAATAAATGTTAGTGGATGAGCCGGGTTACCCGGAACAAACAAATCAATCGGGTATTTATCGATAAAATCACGTTTTAATGCTTTTGAACCCTCAAAAACACCTCCTCCAATAGCATCGCTGCCAACAAGAATAATGATTTTCGGTGAGGGAATGGCATCGTAGGTTATCTGAAGCGCTTCTGCCATATTCTGCGATATGGGTCCGGTAATTACAATACCATCGGCATGCCTTGGAGATGCAACAAATTCGATTCCATAGCGCCCCATATCAAAATTCACATTTCCCGATGCATTCAGCTCCATTTCGCATGAATTATCGCCGGCAGCCGACACCTGCCTTAGTTTCAGTGAGTTTCTGAATAACTTTCTTATTTCGGGACGAATGGCGGTCTCTGAAAAAAATTCTGACTCTCTGCCCTGCGTTACGATCAAATTGCTGCGCTGGTTGGCTGCAATTTTGTAATCGTTGGTAAACCTGATCTTTCCACCACAGGCAAAACTACATTCCTTGCAAAAGACACACTTGCCCAGGTCAATTCCAAATTCATCCTTCGAAAAAGCATCTGTCGGGCATAGCTTGACAAGTGTTTCCTTTTCGCTATCGGTGAGAGAATTGTCTATTTCAGGCTTGCCGCGAAACAATTCCGTAAGTGTCGCATTTTTCAGGTCGGGAACATATTGGATTCCGTGACTTTTAAGTATTTTTATTTCGCTGACTATCATAGTATTATCAAAGGTCAAATCCACAATAACTTAAATTAAAACTTTTGTTGCAAACCGGAAAATCAGATATCTCCTGGTTTCGTACTGCGAGGGCTAAAGCAAACCAGTTATGCATCGAGGGGTCTTTTACCTTGTAATGTTTTAGGTTTCCCTTTTCATCGGTTATAGCACAATGACACAACTCTCCTCTCCAGGCTTCGGCCACAGAAATCGCAAACATACCCGGCTCAAGTTTGTAATCAGGCACAGGCACTGGGTGTTTAACCTCACTTTCGTGGCATATTTTCAGCAGTTCTCCAATGATACGAACCGATTCTCTAACCTCAAGATTGCGGAGCATCCCACGGGCAAGTACATCTCCTGTTGATTGCACCACGGGATCAAAATGATATTGCCTGAAATACTGAAACGGGTGCGATTGCCTTATGTCTCTTTTTAATCCTGCTGATCGTGCAGCCATTCCAACGGCACCAATGTCGGAAACCTGTTTTTCGGTTACCTCACCAATACCATCGAAACGTGCAAGTACTGATGGTAATGAATATATTCTGTCAGCTATCTCACAATAACGCCTTCCGGTATCGGCAAGCACACTCTTTATTTGTTCGGAAACAGCCCTGCTCAGTGGATAATGCGTACCACCGGGACGTATCAGTCCTTTACCAAAACGGTTTCCGCACCAAAACTGAGTTGTATTTATAATGGTTGTCCTGAGTGCCTCGTTCACAACCTGACCCAACTGATAAGCCACATCCGTGCATAGGGCAGCAGTATCACCTATATGTATAGCGATTCTTTCGAGCTCCAGCGCAATACATCGTTCTAGCTGAAGACTATCGGAAACACTTATTCCAGCAAGCGACTCCATTAGTTGTGCGTGAACTAATGCTCCTGCAACCGATGTATCCCCTGCAATACTTTCCGATAACACAGCGCGCTGTAAACCACTCTTTCGCTCAAGAAACAGCCTTTCAACTCCTCTGTGCTGATAACCCAAATGAATTTCGAGATGCAGCACTTTTTCACCATTGCAAATGAACCTGAAATGACCGGGCTCAATGATTCCGGCATGAACCGGACCTACCCCTACCTCATGCAGTTCTTCCCCTTCAATTGTAAAGAACGGGTAGTTATCCATCACCGATGATTGATTGAATCGATCAAACGACCACCGTATTGGCTTCAGCCACGGGTGCCCGTGGAACTGAATCCCGAAATTTTCATGTATTTCGCGTTCAAAGATATGAAAAGCAGGTATTAACGATGTCAAAGATTTAAGACATTTTACTTCTTTTCCATGCTCGTGCGATAGTAACTTAATGTTGTTATTTAGGTCGTCGGCAATACAGCAGATATACTTTAAATAATCGCTATAATCAACAGTATAATAATTAATTACATGACAATTACTTGATATCATAAGTTCAACAACCACATCAAAAAATTCATGGTAGGTCAATATTGGAATCTTTGAAACAGCTATTGCCTCAGCATTTTGAATTTCAATATATTTTATGTTATTCATTAACATATCATTTCGGTAAAAGTGTAATGCTTTGGTATATTATATCATCAAGAAATGGAGGGTGGTAAAAACAAAGTATGGCAACAATAAGTATTAAAATAAACTGACTAACTGTTTCAACAGAATTTACTTGATTATTATTTCCTTCAGGTGTATTTCGGGGTTCCGAAAATAAAACATGCATAACGCGTGTCGACATTGCATAAATAACACAACAAAGTAGTATTACAGTTATTGCCATTAGCAACCACATATCGTTGAAAGCCATTGCTTTCAACATAAGTATTTCGGTAAAAAACAGACCTGACGGAGGCAGTGCAAGGATGCAAAAAGTACCAACAAGCAGTACCATTGCACCTGAAGGATATAATTTCATATATCTTCCCGACTCATCCAGATTAAAAGTATGCAGCACTCTTGACAATTGGCCCATCTGATAAAACAAGCTTGATTTAGTAAAAGAATGTAATACAATTATAAGTATTGCGGCGTAATAGCCCATACCTCCTATACCAATAGCAATAGCAACCATACCCATATTTTCCAGACTCGAATATGCAAGCATCCTTTTAAGGTGTTTTGCTTTCAACATATATCCTGCTGCGACAAGCAACGACAGAACCCCCGACAGAATAAGTACATGATTCATAAAACCTATTATTGACGAGGAAGAGAACAGGGTATATACTCGGAAAATTGAAAGGAAACCCACATTCATTAAAGTTGTGGAAATAAGTGCGCTAATTGGCGGAGGAGCTACGGAGTGTGCATCTATTGTAACGGTATGCATTGGGAATAGACCCATTTTCGTGCTAAATCCAATTACTACAAAAACAAATGCTATTTTAAGAAAAAGTGGATTCGAATGATTCAGAATTCCTGTTAACTCCACGAAGGAAAGATTAGCCGCACCTCCTCCTCCATAAATAAAGCCAAGGAAAAGGATTCCAAGATAAGCTAATGCAATCCCTATTGAACAAATAAAAACATACTTCCAGGTTGCTTCAAGAGCCATTTCGGTTCTGTCATGGTAAATAAGTGCTGCAACAGCTAATGTGGTTGCTTCAACAAAAATCCACAACATCATCATTCCATTTGCAAGATAAACACCTGTCATAGCTGTCATTAATACTATTAGGGCAGCATGATAAATATTGTATTTTTTAGTTTCGTTTTTTGCGGTATAAATAAAACCATGATAAAATGTTGGAATAGCCAATACCGATAAAACAGATAAAAGCAACACTCCAATTGGATTAAAACTAAAATATAAAAGTCCGGTTTTATTAAGGTTCATCCATGCATATATTGTAAAACAAATAAGTGCTATTACGTATGCTATTACCGTAATTTTGGTAAAAGTTTTATTTTTAAACAAAATAATTGAAATGCTTAAAATTGCCGAAATAATGAAATATAGTAAAATTGGCGACATAATTTAATCTTTAAGCATTGTTAATTCGTTTGTATTTGGTTTTAAACGCAATCCAAAAAATCCAAGGATTAAAACACCAACAAAAATATCGAGCAGAATTCCAACATCAATCATCAATGGCATTTTGCTCCCAACAGCAAGTGAAAACAGGAATACAGAGTTTTCAATTATTAAAAAACCTATCAGGTGCGAAAGGATAAGTTTATGTGTAACAACTATCAATAAACCAGTAAACAATGCAAACAGCGCAATTACCATGAAAATCGTATTTATATAAGAATTAACCATAGCATTAGCCAGAAGAACACTTAAAATTAAAGCTGCAATTGAAAAGAGGACAAGATAAAAACTAGGCATTGCATTTTTATGAACTTTGTAAACACCGGTTCGGTTAATCACTCTAAATAAAAAAAATGGAACAACAATTGTCTTAAAAATAAGTGTTTCAGCAACGATGAAAATAAGATTTGCAGTATTTACCTCCTTCAGTTCGAAAAGTGCTATTCCCATAAGCAAGATACCTTGGGCGGCAATCAGTTTGGCATATGCACGAAAACGCTCCGCAACACTGATATAAATCAGGCTCACAGCAAATATTACAATTAAAAAATTCAACATGGTCAGTTAATCAGTTTTCCGGTTAATATCAGCACTACCACAAAAGCAATCAATGCAATTGCCGACAGGGTAAGTATGAATTTCGGGTTTTTAGCCATTTTGTTTCTTGCTCTGAACGATTCAATTAAACCAATTACTACAGCAAATACAAACTGAATGGCAAAAAACAGGGCAATCTGAAGTACAAGATTCCACTTTGCAGGCACAAGAACCACACACATGAGGGCACCATAGACAGCAAATTTAAGGTAAGTGCCAATATGAATAAGGGCTTTATCGAATCCGCTGTTATCGAGAATCATCACTTCGTGCACCATAGTGAGCTCCAAATGGGTTTTGGGGTCGTCAACGGGTAAGCGGCTGTTTTCGATCATAGCAATTTGTATAAATAGATAAATACCTATCAGACTGTATATCAACACATAATGATTACCGGTAATATAAAAATGTGTGAATATATCGGAAAATGAAGTATAGCCTGTAAACATGGCAAAAGTACCCAAAAGGATAAAAAACGCCGGTTCCACAAGCATCGAATACAAGGCTTCACGGTTAGCCCCCATCCCTTCGAAGCTGCTTCCTGTGTCAAGCGCTGCAATTATTGCAAAAAACTTACCCAAAGCTAGCAGGTACGCAAAAAACAAAAAATCTCCATCAAACGAAATCAGTGCTTTGTCATCACCAAAAGGTATCACCAGCATTGCACAAACAATACTTGCCAGTGTAATAGCCGGAGCTATCCTGAAAATAATGCCTGAAGTTTCACTGAAAACACTTCCTTTTCGCAACAGAACCATGATATCTTTCACAGGCTGGAGTACACCAGGACCTTTTCGACCTGATGCCAGACTCTTTGTACGGAGAATTATTCCCGGAAAGAAAAATGCTGCCATCAATATCATGATAAATCCAAATCCCGGCATGTTAGATCAGGTTGAAATAAGTTAATACAAAAATGAGTAGCATAAACACAAATGCATACAAAATATAATGCTGTATCTGCCCTGTCTGCATCACTGCAATTTTTTTCAACAATTCAAGAAATTTATTTACAGGGGCATCGGTCATGGCTGTTTTTACCACGTCCTTGCTATGGGTTTCGAAGCGTTTTACACCCGGAAAATATTCCTCACCCTCTATGGTATCGGATGTAACTTTACTGCGTAGCAATGGATTTGCCAGTTGCAAGTAATTGTCGGCATAGGAAGTTGCCGTATATTGTAGTTTCGGTGAAGGAGCTGTGTAACCACATCCCCAGGTTGGACCTGCAACAACAGTTTTATTCTTCATATGGAAATGACGCCATGTAAGCAACACTGTAACCAGCACTACAAATATTCCACCGATAATGCTGATCTGACTTACACTGTGCAACGTAGTAAAACCGGAGGGGGCAATAACACCCACCGATTCAGAAACAATAGACATAACAGGAATAACAAACACCGACGATGCCAAACCAATAGCAGCAATAAAGAAAATTATTACCCATTGAGGCAACAACATGCTTTTTTCCACTTCGTGCGCATGCTCCATTTCGCCACTTCGTGCAGAACCAAGAAATACAATACCGAAAGCTTTTGTAAAACAAAACACTGCCAACCCGCCAATCAATGCAAGTGCAGCAATACTGAACAACAAGAGTATCGACTGGTACAATCCTGCACCGGCAAGGCTTTTAAACATACCTACATAAATGAGGTACTCCGAAATAAATCCGTTGAATGGTGGCAAACCGCATATTGCCAGAGAACCGATAAGAAAGAACATTGCTGTTACAGGCATTTTTTTCATCAACCCTCCCATTTTTTCGATATTGCGTGTGTGGGTTGCATGATATACCGATCCTGCATTATAAAACAACAGTGCCTTAAAGAGTGAATGATTCAGCACATGTAGCAAGCCTCCGCCAAATCCAAGCATAATTAGGGCTGTATTGTGATTTGCCATACCAATTACTCCTAAACCTATACCAATTCCAATAATACCAATGTTTTCGATGCTGTGATAAGCCAACAATCGCTTTAAATCATGCTGAATTATTGCCATCATCACTCCAAACAAACCCGAAATAACGGATATAATCAGAATTATGACCCCAATAACCAGCAAATCCTGTTGTACCGAAAAAAGAACACGTACAATACCATAAATCCCCATTTTAATCATCACTCCCGACATTACACCCGACACATGCGATGGAGCTGCTGGATGCGCCTGGGGCAACCACGTGTGAATAGGAACAAACCCCGCTTTAATTCCAAAACCAATAAAAAACAGGCAAAATACTAGGATGTTTGAATGGCTCGAAAAATATTCCGGCAATGCATCGAAACTCATCGTACCGGTGCTTTTTTCAACAATCAGCAGGGCTGTAAGGATAAAAGCCATGCCAATATGCATTTGAATCAGGTAATTGATACCTGTTTTCATTATACTGCGTTCCTCCGCATCGAAAATCACCAATAAAAACGACGATAGTGCCATAATCTCCCAAACCACCAGAAACGAAAAACCATCTCTTGTAGTGCTTACGAGCAGCATCGAAAAATACAACCACAGATAAGAGAAATAATGAATAGAAAACCGCAGGGAGTTTTTCTCGGAAAAATATGGTTTCAAATATCCATAAGCATATAAAAAGCCAATGGTAACCGTAAGGTTTATGATTAAAATAAAAAATGCCGACAGCCTGTCGATAACCAGGAGAAACTTGCTGTGTAAAAAAGGCAGACTAACACCGATCTCCGAGAAGCTTCCGGATCCCCTAAATATTTGAAGTGCCCACCACGAAGTTATGGCTACACTTATCAGCATTATCAACAAAGCATAGTAATACTTAAAGCGCTTCGGAATTGCGAAAACACCAAAAGAAAGCATCAACAGACTAATGAAAACAATTGCATTCATTATGTATTACTTCTGAAAAGCCCCAAAATTACATTTTTTTTATTTAGTCAAACTGTTCGTTAACATGAAATTGAGAATGTAATTTTTACTAACGGGATACACATCTCTCTGATTGCGTTTAATCAATCAAAGGTTCATTTTTCGCTACTCAAAATTTTTCTTGTACTTTTACGCTTTTAACAAGCATACCACGATGGATGAAAAAATTGAAAACTTCATTTTGAATTTACCAGACGAACGGAAGCACGCCTTTATGCAACTCCGTGATACAATCAAACACAATATTCCAAAAGGATTTGAGGAGCAGTTGAGCAACAATATGGTTGAATATGTGGTACCTCACAGTATCTTCCCAGGCGGATACCATGCCAACCCAAAGGCCCCACTGCCTTTTATCAGCATTGCATCGCAAAAGAATTATATCAGCCTCTATCATATGGGTCTATATGCAGACAATGAGCTGAAGCAATGGTTTTTGTCAGAATATCCCAAATTTATTAACGGTAAACCAGATATGGGGAAAGGATGTATCCGGTTTAAAAAATCCGGACAGATTCCCTATGATTTGCTGGCTCAATTAGTATCGAAGGTTTCAGTAAATCAGTGGATTGAGAAGTATTTATCCATAATTGGCTGACCTTTTCATTGATTGTTCATATTTTTATGGTAATATGTTAAAATCGCATTTCGATACTATCAACGATAATGCAAAATTTGCTATTTTTGGTGAGTGAGGAATTATTAACTTAATACGGCTTTCATGAAATACCTTTTATTATTTGTTACGCTTTCGTTTTTTACGATATCGAACTCATTTTCGCAGCAATGGTTAAAAAATCTGCCACAAAACAATTCAAAAAACGAGCTGACCTTTTTCGATTACCAGAACGCTTTTTATTCTTATTGGGATCAGTATCACGTGAAGGACGGATATTATTACGATAATGGAGAAAAGAAGAAAGCCAGAGGCTGGAAGCAGTTTAAGCGTTGGGAATACCTCATGGAAAAGCAGGTAAACCCGGGAACAGGTGAATTCCCCACAACGACTGCTGAAGAACAAGTTCGTTTATATTACAAAAGTCATCCGCAAGCAAAATCGAGCAACGGAAACTGGACTTTCATGGGCCCGAACACTTCCGATGGTGGGTATGCAGGTATTGGCAGGTTGAATTGCATTGCTTACCACCCGACCGATAATAATACCTACTGGGTTGGTGCACCATCAGGTGGTTTATGGGTTACCACCAACAACGGCACGTCGTGGACATGCCTTACAAACGACAACGCAGTACTTGGTGTAAGCGACATTGTAATTCCATCGAATTTTGCCACTTCCAATACAATTTACATTGCCACCGGCGACCGCGATGCATGGGACAACAACAGCGTTGGCGTGCTGAAATCAACCGACGGTGGTGCTACATGGAATACCACAGGATTGTCGTTCAGTGCAAACAGCTACCGGATGGTGAACCGGTTGATGCTTGATCCGGCTAACGACAACATTATTATTGCAGCCACCAACAACGGTGTGTACAAAACCACCAATGGAGGAACCAACTGGTCGTTGCTGTCGTCGAACAATTTTATTGATATGGAGTATAAGCCCGGAAGCTTCAACACACTCTATGGATCAACAAGCTCAGGCGATATTTTCGTGAGCACAAACGCAGGCAGTAGTTGGACTCAAGCTCTGAATTTATCTGAAGGAGAGCGTGTTGAATTAGCGGTGTCGGCAAATCAACCTGCCTGGGTATATGCGGTTGTTGCCGCGTCTGACAACGGACTGTATGGTATTTATAAATCGACCAACAGCGGATCAAGCTTTGCTCAGGTTTTCAGTGGCAGCACAAAAAACCTTTTGGGCTGGGAATCGGACGGCAGCGATGCGGGTGGTCAGGGCTGGTACGACCTCTCGATTGCAGCGTCGCCAACAAATGCATCAATTGTACTTGTGGGCGGTGTAAATACCTGGAAAAGCACAAACGGAGGAACGTCGTGGGCCATTGCAAATCACTGGTGGGGTGATGGTGTGCCAGCAGCACACGCCGACAAACATATGCTCAGCTATCGCAGCAACGGAGACCTTTTTGAGTGTAACGACGGCGGAGTTTATATCTCAACCAATAACGGCACTTCCTGGACTGATAAAACCGATGGCATTGTTATCAGTCAAATGTACAAGTTAAGCGTTGCCAAAACCAACCAGAACGAAGTGATCACAGGGCTTCAGGATAATGGCACCAAACTTATTGCAACCGGAACGTGGTACGACGTAAAAGGCGGTGATGGAATGGAATGCCTTATAGATTATACCGACCTGAATATTCAATATGGTACCTATGTAAACGGGCAAATTGACCGAACTACTAACCACTGGGGTTCTGCTACTGACATTTCTCCGAACGGAGAACCGAATGGTGCATGGGTAACACCATATATCATACACCCTACTGCACCACAAACAATTTTTGTCGGTTACGAAAATGTATATAAGTCGACAAATCGTGGCGACAGCTGGTCGGTTATTTCCACAATGAACACCTCCGATAAAATCCGTTCCATGGCAATTGCGCCATCAAACCCTTCAGTTTTATATGTTGCCGACCCCTCAACAATATGGAAAACCACCAATGGAGGCACTTCATGGACTACTGTAACTGGAACACTGCCCGTATCATCGGCCAGCATTACATACATTGCCATTAAGAACGATGATCCAAATACCGTGTGGGTTACCATGAGCGGATATACTAACCCCGGAGTGTATCAGACCACTAACGGAGGGAGCTCCTGGACCAATATTTCAGGAGGATTACCTTCGATTCCGGTAAACACTGTGGTTCAAAACAAACTCAATACCACTGCAGTGGAGTTATACTGCGGTACCGATTATGGCGTTTACTATAAAAGTGGTTCGAGCAATTGGACAATTTTCAGTAACGGTTTACCCAATGTAATTGTAAATGAACTAGAAATCTGGTACGGAGCAACCTCAGCCAATAGTAAACTACGGGCTGCCACGTATGGCCGGGGTCTTTGGGAAAGCAATCTTTTTTCGAACTCCGCCATGACCTACGTTTCGTGTACCACCACACAGGACGTAACCGCAAATGTTGCTCAAAATAGTGTTAATCAACAAGTTATCGGCATTGAAATTATTACTAATGGCGATTTATCGCCTTTATCGGCAACATCATTCACGTTCAACACCAATGGCACAACCAATCCGGCAGGTGATGTTTCGAATGCACGTCTGTTTTATACGGGTTCGGTTGCTGCAATGAGTACATCAACGCAATTCGGAGAAGCAATAGTTTCACCTGCAGGCAGTTTTACTATCACGGGAACTCAGTTGCTGGGATCCGGAATTAACTACTTCTGGCTTGCTTATGATATAACTGCCGATGCCGCCATAGGCAATTATATCGATGCAGAATGTACTTCGCTAACCATAACAGATGTAAAAACGCCTACTGTCACCAGTCCCACAGGCAACCGAAGAATATCGGTAGTGTATTGCGACGCAGGGTCGCCCGATGTAAGCTATGAATATATCTCCGGTGCAACAATCGGGAATATCAATAATAGCTCTGCAAGGGGTGCAAATGGCTATGAAGACTTTACCGGGCTGGTTACCAGCGTTATCCCAGGTTATGAAGTACCTTTCTCTATTTCGGTTACCAATCCGTATGAAACCGACCAGATACTCATTTGGGTTGATTGGAACAAGGACTCCGATTTTGAAGACGCAGGTGAAAATGTATATGCTTCCAACGGCGTTTCATTCACGAGCCCGCACTCCGGCAGTTTTACCGTACCGACAAGTGCAACTCCAGGCGCAACACGCCTCAGGGTTCGGCTGAATGATGCTGGCAACGGTTCAAACTCCGATCCCTGTGGCGACTCCGGTTACGGTGAGGTGGAAGATTATACCATCAACGTATCGCAGCAACTTAATACCAGTATTATAGGTACAACACGCTACGACCTACAATCGAATGCTTCGGTTGCACCCAGACTTTTTAAAAGAGCCGATGGAACCATGTCGGCTACCTGGACTTTCGGTATGCTTGAAACCAGTTTTACTGACAGGGGAACCGGTTACAACTATTTTAATGGGACTACATGGGGCGCTGAGCCCACTGCACGGCTCGAAAGTGTGAGAACTGGCTGGCCGGTAAACGGGATCATGTCAACAGGAAAAGAATTTGTTATGAGCCATGGAACCAATAAATGGAATTATATATATCGTGCTGCAGCAGGTACAGGCAACTGGTCGGCTATATCAATACCCACCTCCGCCCTGACTGCCGTTTCATGGCCAAGAACTGCTGTTTCGGGTAATACTATTCATTGCATAGCACTTGACGGTAATTCTTCTTCCACGACCTATCTGCACCTGTATTACTGGCGTTCTTCGAATGGTGGCATCAGTTGGGATAAAACCGATATTAACCTCGATCCGGCCGGATATTCAACAACCGGTGTTACCGGTGACGGTTATGCCATTGACGCTTCCGGAAATACTGTTGCGATAGTGGTTTTTGGTCAATTTATGGATGTAACACTTTTCAAATCGACCGACAATGGTAACACATTTACCAAGACCAGAATAATGGACTTCCCTGTAGAAAACTTTAGTTTATCGACAAGCGCCTTGATAGATTACGATGCAAACGGCACCGGCGATTATATAAACACTTCAGATGCTTCAGGAGCGGTTGTTATTGACAATAACGGCCTGGTGCACGCATTTTTTGGAAAAATGCAAATACTTGACCCTACTGCCGGAGATGGCTATTATACGTACTTCCCCACTACTGACGGAATAATGTACTGGAACGAAAATATGGGTGCCGGAACATTTTCAGGTACAGTAAACGGAACCGATTATATTGATCTTTTCGACGGTGTCTCGTCAAAGGCTGTACAAATTGCTTCAATGACCGACGAAGATGGAGATGGAAGTATCATACTTCAGGATGCAGGTTCAGGATTCCCGTTTGGGATGTATTACCGTTCGCTGAGCTCTTTCCCGAGTGCTGGCGTCGATGCCAATAACTATCTTTATGTTTCGTATGCTTCGGTAAATGAAACGCTTTATAAAACAGATGCAACACCCAATATTCAGCATTTCAGAAATATATATATGATAAAATCGGTGGATGGGGGTTCGGTTTGGGGACCGGCATATAACTGCTCCGAAGAATCGTTTTCAGGCATGGAAAACATGTACGCCTGCATTGCCCGCAACGTGGGGGATAACGTGCAGATGATATGGCAGTACGATGACGAACCCGGCATTTCGCTTCAGGGTGATAACGATGCGTACCGTACAAATTATATCGGGTATACCGAAGTACCAACATCGCTGATACCTGCTGCACCTCTTGCTATTACCCTACCAGCCACAGCAATAGGCTCAGAGACAGCCACCCTGAATGGCAGTGTAAATGCTTTTGAAATTCCAACAACAGTGAGCTTTGAATACGGTACAAGTACCAGTTATTCAGCATCGGTAATTGCCGTTCCGGAAACAGTAAATGTTAATGGCGCTGAAAATGTATCGGCAGCAATAACCGGTTTGTTACCAAACACTACCTATCATTTTCGTGTTAAAGCAGAAAACGAGAACGGCACTGCTTACGGACAGGATCTTACGTTTACCACAATTACTCAATATGAGGTAATTACTTCGGTTAGTCCATCCGGTTCGGGAAATACCACAGGAGCAGGGTTTTACGATGATGGAGAAAATGTTGTCGTTATGGCAACGGCAAATTCCGGCTACAGCTTTGTGAACTGGACCGAAAACACATCTGTTGTTTCGGTAAATCCAAACTATTCGTTCAATATCAGTTCCGATAGAAACCTGGTAGCAAATTTCAGCGTTGCATCCTACACTATAACTGTAGCTGCCGCTCCAGAAGAAGGTGGCGAAGTATCGGGTGGTGGCACCTATTTCCACAATGAGAATGCTACTGTAACCGCAACGGCAAATCAAGGATATACTTTTGTTAATTGGACCGATAACGGCGAGGAAGTTTCTACCGATGCCAATTATAGCTTTACAGTTACCTCTGCCCGAAATCTGGTTGCCAATTTCGAGGCGGATGTATATGAAATAACGGTAACGTTGAATCCCTTGGAAGGAGGAATTGTTAACGGTGCCGGCACTTACAGCCTGAACACTATTGCAACCCTTGAAGCCACTCCCAACACAGGTTTTGCATTTGTTAACTGGACCGAAGACAACCAAGAAGTATCGCAAGACTACAGTTATTCGTTCACGGTTACTTCCGATCGTGTTCTCACCGCAAACTTTGAAGCCCTTGAACAATTCGACCTAACCATTGCTGTTGATGGTACCGGTGGTACTACCGACCCTGTTCCGGGTATATATCAACACTACAGCGGCGATATTATCAACATTTCAGCAATTGCCAACCCCGATTACATTTTTGCAAAGTGGGTGGTGAACAGTGAAGAGCTTTTCGACGAGACTATCCAGGTTACCGTTACCGGCGCTACCACTGCTACAGCATATTTCATCTATGATGTTGGCATTGGCAGTAACAATGCCAGCCTATGCAGGATTTATCCGAACCCGTCAGCAGGATTGTTTACCATGGAAACTATATTCGGCAACGGAACAGAGTACAGTGTTACTATCCGGGATATTACTGACCGCATCGTGTACCACGAAACATTGAAAACAAGAGTAAGCACTTACAATTTGTCGGGTTTTGCAGCGGGTGTTTATGTTATTGAAATCGAGAATGCCGGACAGAGGGCAGTTGCAAAAGTTGTTATTAAAGAAAGCCGGTATTAGCGTTTTAATCTAGTTTGATAATCAAATTTTTCTTTAAGGTAATTTTAACCGGATCAGTCGCTTTTAACACTATATTTGTAAAAAGTATACCCATGAAACCCAAATGGATTCGACGCATTATCGGCGGGCTGAGTTTTACCACGGCCCTGTTTGTATTTCAGGCATGTTACGGCACTCCACAGGCAACAGGAAGCGATGTTCTCGTGCACGGAAAAGTTACATCACAGGGCACAAATCAACCCATTGCAGGTATTAAAGTGAGTATCGACGGTCAGGATCAATGGTGCACTACCAATCAGGATGGTTCCTACTTTTTGTACACGGAAAAGAAACCTGCAATCAATATACGATTCGACGACGAAAACGCCGTTCACAATTCGAAAGACACGGTGGTGTCGCAGGTAAACGACGAAGTTGTTGTTGATGTAATCCTCGCAGCAAGATAAATGCTGCGACGTGTTAAACTCAATCTTTTTCAGCAGTTCAGGCAATCGGAAATACGTTTGCACGAATTGAATTATTTATTCTGGGAGTGTACGGTTCGCTGTAATCTGAACTGCCTGCATTGCGGTAGCGACTGCACAAAGATTGCCTCAGTTCCCGATATGCCCCTCCCCGACTTTCTGGCTGCACTTGACACCATTGAGCATAAAACCGATAACTTTACCATTGTTCTTACAGGCGGCGAACCACTGCTGCGTAAAGACATTGACAATTGCGGTTTTGAAATAAGGAAACGCGGTTTTCAGTGGGGAATGGTAACCAACGGTTTCCTCTACAACAGCGAAATGCAAAACCGATTGCTGAATGCCGGCATGGGGGCATTGACCATCAGCCTCGACGGACTGGCAGAAAGCCATAACAGATTGAGAAACAATCCCCTAAGCTTCAAAAAAGCCTGCAATGCCATCGAGAAAGCGGTTACTGCCACTCGCTTGAATTTCGATGTGGTTACCTGCGTAAACCCGTGGAATATCAAAGAGCTCGAAAGCCTGTATCAGTTTTTGATTGACCGGAATGTTAAAGCATGGCGTCTTTTTACTATTGCTCCTATGGGGCGTGCTGCTTCAAATCAGGAGCTTTTCCTCAACAGCGATCAGTTTGACGTACTGATGAAGTTTATTGCTACAAAACGACAGTTGCATCAAAACGATATTAAATTCAGCTGTGAAGCCTATGTCGGGAAATATGAGCTTAAGGTACGCGATGTGCCATTTTTCTGCCGTGCCGGTATCAACATTGGTTCTGTGCTCATCGACGGCTCAATATCGGCATGCCCTAATATTGACCGCAATTTTGTGCAGGGAAACATATATAAGGATAATTTTTTCGACGTATGGCAGCACAGATTTGATGTTTTCAGAAACCGCGACTGGAACAAAACCGGCATCTGTGCCACCTGCAATGAGTATAAATACTGTGCAGGTAACGGATTTCACTATCGGGAATGCAATAATCCGGAAGTAATGGTATGTCGCAAAACAAAAGAATAGTTTTTCGGAAGAAGTATTAATTTATTTGATTGATACTACATGAACATTGGGGAGTATAGGTCCTGCAGACAGTATGTAACTTAATTCGGTAGCCTGATCAGAATTAAGCTTTACAGGAAAAATAAATTTACCACTTTCATTTCTTTCATTTACACTTGAAGCATTATACACTTTATTGTCGATAACAACTGCAAGAAATAAGCCGGTATTCTCCAATGTCAACTTGCGTAAAAGACTTTTACCTTCTTCATTCATTTCAAGTTTCAACTCGGTGCTGTTGTTTTTCAGTGCAGAGCCCACACATGCATATGAAATATGAGAATTATCCATAGAAGAGTTTCCTCTATAGGTTTTTATCATGAAAAGGTCCGACATTTCGTTGCTGATATTTGACGCACCTGCCGACCACATAAAAAGAAGTTCTTTCGGAAACTCAGTTTCGGCATCTTTAAGTAAGCCGATAAGCCTTGCTGTATCAGTGTTTAAACATTGCCCTGCTACCGGGCCGGGAGCTATTTTCCACGATTGTTCGCTCCCCTCGAGAACCGACGGAGCCAGCAACTCGAATACAGGCCCAACAATTAATTGAGAATCATTAAATTGACCTAAATTCTCAATAAGCTTTTTATTAGCAGCATCAAAGCACTGAAAAACATCAATTAAATTATACGTTTCGTAAATCCCGAAAACTCCATGGGTTGTTGCAAGTTTTTGAATTATCTCTTTTGCGGGAGCATTGGTCATGGTGATTACAAACACATCATTTTTTTCTGTTTTTGCGACTGTAACTTTCTTTGCTCCGGCTTCGGATAGCCGTTTCGATATCACATCGAGGGCTTCTTTCTGAATCACTTCGAAGCAACCTTTGAGAACTTGAATTTCCGGACTATGCTCTAGGGACCTATACCCATTCATCTCATGTTCCAGAAGCCAGGCTTTCTTAAAATGATTATACATTTTTTCATCACCAAATTTCTGATGCCACACTTCGACAAAAACATCAAAATAATCGCCTTTTTCAGACATAGTAATCGAGTCGACAATTGCTAACGTACTGATTAACATGCTGTCCTGAGGATTATCCGCAAAATAAATCAAACCTTCTTTCTTGCTAATTTCTACAGTAAGTTCTGTGTCAACTTTGCTTTTACAGGAAATTATTCCTAACAATAGCAAAACCAGTACAGTGTAAAATGAGATGCCGGGTGTTTTCATGGATGTTGTATTTGTCTGGTAAAATTAAGCAATAATTATATATTATCCAATTAAACCTAATGTAAGAATTGCATTTAATTATCTATTTTCGTCCAATTAAAAATTAAAGTTCCTATGAAAGCATTTGTTTGTATTATGGCTTTATTTATCGCAATACCTGCCTTTTCGCAGGAATTCACAAAAAAAGAAATTAAAAAGCATTGCAATGGTTTTGCAAAAGCGGTTACCGATGGCGACATGGAATTATGCCTGCTGTACTTCGACAAGGAATATCTCGAAGTGCAGCACAACGACTTTTTGCAAGGCAATACTGAGCAATTTCTCGAAGAGTTTCTTGCCGGCTACGATATGAAAGCTCCTGAAGGGGAGCAAATAATTGTTCCGGTATTTTCCGAAATCAATTCGTGTAAATTAATAAAACTCAAAGCAACCTCCTCCGATTCCTATATGGTAATTTTTGAAATTAAACTTGTAAATGGTATTACATACCTCATCGAAACTCAGGTAGTAAAGAGCCCATCAGGAATAGGTTTAGTAGGTGCAATGGGATAAAGAGTTCATTTCTGCTTCAATTACTCTGTCACGCCTTTCATCGAGCCGTTCATAGAGCGGAGCCGAGATGTCGGCGAGATAGTCATGACGCTGAAACATAGCCAGGGGGTTAAAACGAATAATTACTTAACACATCTTCGTAGTCACCCTTCGATTACCACTCCGCTTTGCCCCGTTACTAGGGTGACAGAATGCTGTACTTATCATCGAGCCGGTATCTGCCAAGGTTCCAGAAGTACTGATATTCGTAACCTTCCGACATCATCAGGGCACAGAGGCTTCCATTGGTTCTTCCCCCTATCAGGCAATTGCAGCGTGAAAGTATGACCAACGATTCGAGGTACTCCAGCCCTTTCAGGTAGGCATCCCTGTCGCGGTTGAACCTGAACTCCGATAAGCGTTTATCCTGTGTGTCGCCATAGCGCATTGCAGAATTATAAAGCAACCTGTCACCGAATTTTTCGCGAAAACGGTCAAGAATACCCTTGTCCTCGGTTGCCAGATACAGGTAGCTGCAATTATATTGCTTCATTACTTGCTCTGCTTTTGCCATTACATCGTCCACTTCAGGCTGCACCGGATGCCCATAGGGTTTGGTGCTCAAATAATCGGTGCCCCTGCAAAGCACACCAAGTATTCTTTTTTCGCTTCCACCGGTGATGTTAAGGTACACTTCGTCCATGTGAGCCTGGATTTCTTTGGTAAGAACAAGGTATTTCCGGGTGAACTTCTGCCAGTATTGCACCAATTTATGGTTGGTAAGAAAATCCATGTTATCGCAGGGAACAAATGCAGGAGCCGTATCCACCACCCTGCAGTCGCGTAGTTTTACATCCGCAACACCTATGTTAGCGGGTTGCCTGAAGTACAATTCCCAGGCATTCACCTTCCCTACTTCGTGATTTTCGAGATAGGTGTTTGGGTAGCTTTGCATATCAACAACCGGAATCATGTTGTTCTCAACGGCATAATGAATATGGCCCAGATTCAGCAGTATATACGACCCCAGTCCGATGTTTTTATCGGTTCTCCGTATCAGCAGATACGGCTTGGGTTTTGCGGAATTTCTCAGTAATTGCATGTCAGTTTACAAGCTTAATAGTATTGTTTTTCACAGCCAAAGCTACATTTTATTTCCTGACTTTTGTTCATCAAGCAATATTTGGTGTATTCTTATCGAATTTTTACTGTCGGGGTAATATTCGATCAATAATTCTGAAACAGCCAGGGCTTTGTCAAATTTTCCGGTAAAATAGAAGTACGATATCATATCGGTAAGGTAATGCTCGGGAGGGTTAAGCCGAAATCCGATTTTTCCAGAGGCTTGTTCAAAATGTAAGGAAATGGCTTCTTTCACCGCTTGAGGGCTATCGTCCGATTTGAAGAGATACCGTAGTTTTTGCAAATTGTACCAATCGAAAATTGCATAAAAAGCATCGTATTCGGCAATAAAGGGAACGCTCCCATGGTATTCGTCGGGATAATACTTCCAATAAAAATCGAACGAATGGCTATTTTTTCGAAAAGCCTCGGCGGATGCCATAATATCGCGCATATGCCGTGAATCGGTTGTGCTGTCTTTTTTAATATCTATGGTATCCATTCCCATTTGCATTGTCTGCGCCATAGCCAGAAAAACTGATTTACCCGACAGGTCTGCCTCCTGAATTTTGGCAATAGAACTGGTAAACCATTGGTTGTTGTAATTCCCTACACTGGGATCGATCACTATGTAAGCATTAAATAAGGCTGTATTGTAAGCAATAATATTCATTGCTTTTAATCCGCCGAGTGAATACCCTACCAGAACCCGGTACGGCATTGTGTTGAAATTTGCTTCGACATAGGGCTGCAACTCCTTTTCGATGAATTTCGTAAATGGGTCACCGGTAAAACTGTTCGTTGTGAGAATTTCAGTCTCGTCGTGTACCAGCCCCAGATCTTTTTGCCTGTCGTTTTGCTGTATTCCAACTACAATCATTTTGGGGCAAATTTCATCACCCAGCGAAGTGCTGAACCTGTTCATAATGTCAACAACCGAAACGAACTGGGTGGAGCCATCGAACACGTAAATCACCGGATAATGCACCGTATCGTAGTCGGGCACCTCTTCCGAAGGAACATGAATGTATATTTCCCTGTCTTCGCCAAGCACTTCAGAATGAATTACATATCTCTTCCCGATAACAATATCAGCCGAGTCGGGCTTGTTATTATTAAAAACTACCTGAGCCACTACCCTGCTTGTCTGGAAGGCCAACAACATTGCGATTATCAGAAATATTCGTTTATTCATGGCATTAATGTTAGACATATCTTGCACCCCTAGTTTTAGACGACTATTCACACGCTACAATCTTCCAGTTTTTAATCACCGATTTCCCATCGATAAATTGAATCAGTTCACCTTCGACGCAGATTTTCTTGTTCAGGTACTTTGGGTCCCAGGTGCTAACCCCATCGAGATAAAAGGCTTCGGAGTCGGCGAAATCCCATACGAACAATGCCCTGCCATCGCTCATTATGGCGGTACCTTCGAAGGTTCTCAATCCCGATTCAGTGACGTAACCAATATCGGTGATGAGCCAAATATCGTTTTTGTTGCTCACGGTTCCGTAAATTGCCGGAAGATAGCTTGTTGTGGCTTTTTCTCCGGAGTTTGTAAAACCGATTATGTATGTGTTGCCGGTTTGTACTTTCTCGTATTCTTTCGAAGCAATTATTCCGAATTCGATAGTATCGTCGAAATCGTCTGCATTGCCTTCCACAATTTTATCGACAGTTGCTTTGTAGATAACGCCCCAGCCTACCGGCAGCATGTTGTTGAGGGTAAGCTGCAACTTCACTGTATCTGTTTTTTGTTTTTCAGGGCTGTTATTTCCGCTGCACGACGAAAACACAGCGAGGGTACAAATCGTTATAAGCATCAGCATCCGGTTCATAGTGCGTGGTTTACCATTGTTAAAACTCAATTCCCAATTTTCAGATAAAGATAACACTATGAATAACGCAAATTATTACTATTTAGTTCTTTTTGCGTTTATGCAATTTTCGTTTTATAATAACAATAACCAATATACCGGTTACCATTATACTCAGGAGGGCAAGAATACCATAAACTTCTTTTGCTTGCTCATGATACACCACCCCATTCTCAGCACAGAAAATCCTGCCTTCATCGTTGTAATCCAGACTTGCCCGTTGCACATACAACCAAATAAAGAAAGCCGAGAGCAATCCTGTCAAAGACGTTAGTATGAGTATTAGTTTTTTCATGATTCTCAAGGGAGTAAAGTAAGCGG
This sequence comes from Bacteroidales bacterium, assembly GCA_017994175.1. Taxonomy (GTDB): domain Bacteria; phylum Bacteroidota; class Bacteroidia; order Bacteroidales; family ML635J-15; genus JAGOEF01. The sequence goes on from JAGOLH010000006.1 coordinate 30,496, forward strand.
TATAATTAGTTTTCGATTTCGAGGCACTGTCCTATAAAGTTATGCGAAAGTTTATTAGATGCAGAAACTCTGAAATGGCCACTTATTTGACAATAAAACATACCACGTGTTATGGGTTTACAATTCTTCTATCAAAATTCAAACTTCTTTCAAATTCAATTTCAGGCTCTTTCGCTAAAAATAATTCCAATTGGTTTTTATTTTCAAATCCTCCGAGTTTTTTTCTAAAAGAACCAAATATTTGAGGGTTCTCGATTTCGAGCTTCCTATTTTTTGAAATATTTAGAAATCTTTCTTCTTTATCAATACCAAGAAATTTTCTATTTGCAAGATTTGCAGCAATTCCTGTTGTTGAACTACCTGTAAATGGGTCTAAAATCCAAGCGTTTTTTTCAGTAGATGCTAATATGATTCTGGTCAATAATGCCAAAGGCTTTTGAGTTGGATGTTTTCCGCAAGATTTTTCCCATGGGGCTATTGCAGGCAAATTCCAAACATCTTTCATTTGAGTACCACCATTAATGGTTTTCATTAACTCATAATTATAGAAATGAGAGGATTTCTTGCTTTTTCGAGCCCAAATGATGAACTCTGTAGAATGGGTAAAATAGCGACAAGAAAGATTGGGAGGAGGATTTGTCTTTGCCCAGGTAATGCAATTCAGAATTTTGTAATCCAATTCCGTAAGCATTTGGGCAACGGAAAAAATATTATGAAAAGTGCCGCTTATCCAGATAGTACCATTTTCGGTTAAATGCTCTTTACATGCTTTTAACCAATTGCGGTTAAACTCATTGTCCTTTTCAAACCCTTGCGACTTGTCCCAATCGCCTTTGTTGACACTTACCATTTTACCACTTTGGACAGAAATTCCGTTATTTGATAAAAAATAAGGAGGGTCTGCAAAAATCATATCGAACTTAAAATCAAACTGATTTAAAAGCTCAATACAATTGCCTTGTAAAAGACTAAAATTTTTGTCTTTTGATTTGTAAAAAGTTTTAATCATATGTAACTCTCAAGCTCCTTCTATTGCAGTATCAATTTTGTATTTTGCAGATTTAATTAGAGTTATACTATTATAATCATTTTCGTTATTAAATCCATATTGCCATATATGGAAAATATCCTGTCGTTTCTCGAAAAACAAAAGAAATACATTCTTAGTCGTTTGGATTTTCCATTGTTTATATGGATAAAAAAGTTGTCTAATTATTGTATTATTCGTTGAAGAGTTTTTAGCCTCAATTAAAACTATTTTATTTCTCCCTTCATATCCAGCATCTACCTCTGTTTGTACACTTCGCGTGTTAATTAAATGTATTCCAACATTAAATTCAAATTTAGGAGTATATTTTCGCCCTCTAATTGTAAGTACAAGTGAATCATCTTCCATAAACGTTCTAATCAAACTTGAGGCATAAGCAAAATCAAGATGTTGCATTTCAGAATTACCTACTTCAGAACTTTCTAGCTTGAAATCTAATATTGAGTTATATGTAATAACATCACTTGTGATTTCTGGGATATCAACATATCCTTCACCTTTAATTATTTTATAAAACCCATTTCTAACTGGTAAGATAAATAAATTATTGTCAACAAAAATTTGAGGTCTATCAGATCTTGAATCTTGTTTGCATAAAACGCGTACTTCCTTTTGATTTACATCTTCAAAACCTTGACAAGATCTTTTGATTTGAGATGCAGATAATTCAAATGGATTTTCATCGAAGTTATGTTCTAAAATATTATAGTCTGCAAAAATTCTGTTCCAAGATTCATTATTTGCCATTTTTTTATTGATTAAACACTTACTAATAAGTTAATATCAGCAGTTGTGTTGTTAGTTATTAAAAGTTCAGTTAGTTTTCCTCGTTTCTCTGCATTTGCATTCACCATTCTTGTTGCAAAAACTCTTTTGATGCTAAATTGCTCGTATAAATCATCAAAAAAATCATCGGTAGGATTTTTACCTTTTACATCAGAATTACTTAAAATAAAATCATGACCGAGTAGATGAATTCTTTTACAAAAATTTCCTAATCGAATTTGCTCATTGTCATTGAAATCTTCTTTTGCATAAGAATTAAAACTTGAAGTTTCACTTAAGGGTTTATATGGTGGATCAAAATAAAAGAAACAATTATTAGTAGCATATTTCAATGTTTGCTCAAAATCGCCTGTCAATATTTCAACCTTCTGAAGAATTTCACTATCTGCAAAAATGGTTTGTTTATCACAAATCTTAGGGTTGGCATATCGGCCAAAAGGTACATTAAAAAGTCCTTTACTGTTTACACGATATAAGCCATTAAAGCATGTACGGTTCAAATAAATAAACAATGCCGTATTTTCGACTGCGTCAAGTGATTTTGTATTGAATCTTTCTCTTGAGTTTAAATAGTATTCTTTTCGTTTTTCTTCATTCAGAGACAAATATTCATCTTGAATCGTTTGAAGATATTTTACTAATTCATACGGTGATTTCTTAATTGTTTTATAGGCCGTTGTTAAATCAGGATTTATGTCATTAATCACAGCTTTTGTAATATTCGGGAATTGTTGTAAAATCCAAAACAAAACAGCGCCTCCACCAACAAACGGCTCTACATAAGTAAGATTTTTATTTTCAGCAAAATTGACAGGCAAAGCCTTTTCGATGCTTTCAATCAGCTGGGTCTTGCCTCCTACCCATTTTATGAATGGTTTTGCTTTCAAGGTCATATTTATTTTCTTCGAAAATAGTGGTTTTTCAAGTATCCTCAAACAAAGTTTTGATTTTTTATAAAAATTTTGCACCTAATGTTGTTGGGATTAAGGTTGTTATTTCACCGTTCTGTCTTTCGCACAACAACCCCGTTTTGCAGCGATATTACCGCCATGGTTAAAACGCATCAACGCACTTATTCTTATTGCAAAGCCATTTGTAAAAGAGTATTCGTTGTTTTCCAATTTCTTGTGGTTGCATGCAGGTTCAGTTTTGTTTCGAAAAAACCGGTGGTCAATTTTGTATTGCCATATCCGTCATGGCAGTACAGGTACACAGCATTGCCGGCAAAAAACACCTCTTCGTTGCGCAGTTTCTTTGCTTCAATTGTTGGGATATCAATGTTGTGCGGGTAAGACGACAGAAAAGTAATGTACAAGGAATTTTCGTTCGTATCGCCATGTTCTAAAAACGGGTTGCTGTCGACGATATGTTGTAATTGATCAATGGTAAGAACGATTACAGGTACATCAACGCCAAAGTCCTTTTTAATTTGCTGTGTTATTTTCTGTGCAAGTTCCTCAGCCTGTGCATCATTCGCGGTAAAAACAACATTTCCGCTTTGCACATAGGTTCTCACACTACCAAAGCCCAAATTCCCGTACGACTTCCGTAACGCGTCCATCGTGATACGGTTTTTCCCGTTTACATTAATTCCTCTGAGTAATGAAATGTATGTCGTCATTCGCATTCTGGTTGATTGCTATTGATTTTTAAGTGGATGGTACCGGCAACAGCAGTTTAATTCACATGGCTTTTCATACGCTATTTTATATGGTTTATCAAAATTTTCGTTAAGCGATTTTAGTCTGCACGCATTCACATAATAATACTGAGTATGCCTATTCCACAATTTTTCGTTGCAATCATTCAGCTTGTGTTTGTTTCTGCTAAGAAAAGCAATCGTTCCATTATAGTATAATCGCCACTCCCGATCGAAGATTTTATCAAAGAAACCTGTCGATTTCTTCATGTATTCAATCGCCTCAGCGTATTCATTATTGAAAGCATACAGTTGCCCTACATGCCAATAATTTCTACGGTCGGCTTTATGGTTGTCTTTTTGAATACTGTCCAACAAAACTTCAATGGCTTCATTATATCTTCCGCTGTCAGCCAATTGCCTCCAATAGGCTGTGGCTTCTTTGTTGCATCCGGCGTTACTATCGCTTGTTTGAGCGAAACAGGCAGCGAAAGAAGTGCAAATTAATACAAAGTAAAAAAGCAGTTTCATATTGCATCAGATTTCATTCTCATTGGCTTAATAGTTTCAGATCGCAAAGGATTAAATATACAATATCGGTTGGTGCATTTGCAAAGTCCTTGTTGTTTTCGTCAGCCGATTGAATACAGTTAGCGAAATAGTACACGTTGTCTTTTGTTTCGATATAACCGACATACCAACCAATATCTTTATTGTCATCACTCCCCCAGCCTGTTTTTGCCCTTACCACATAACCCAGGGTGTCTTTTGCAATCATTACATTTTTTATTATATCCATTGAGCGCTTAGAAAAAGGGAGTTGGTTGTTGTGAAGTCGTTGTAAAAAATCAATTTGCTGTTGTGGTGAAATTCTAAGCCCGCCAGTAAGCCAAAACTTGTCGATGCCACCCGAAGTATCAGCATTACCATAGCTTGCTTTGTCGAGCCAATATTTCATTTGCTTGCCGCCAACCCGCCTTGCAAGTTCCTGATAATACCAAACTGTCGAGTTTTTGAAAGCGGTTTTAAAATTCTGGTCGGTGTTCCAGCAAGTGTTTTGTCTGATTACGCTGTCCCAGGGAATTACAAAATTCTCATCTGTAATAACACCTGTTTCAAGCCCGATGAGAGAATTACAAATCTTAAAAGTCGAGGCTGGTGAAAATCTTTGGTTGCATTGGTCTTGGTTGTAGAAAACATACATATCTTTTTGAGGGTCGTAAAGCACGAATGAACCCTCAACATGAAATCTGTCGTAATACTTTTTGAAGTCATCACGAATTTCAGTCACATGTTTTTGTTTACAAGCCGATACTGCAACAACAGAAAAAATCAACAATAACAGGGAATGTTTCACAATGGTAATATTATTACTGCTAATGTAAACAGATAGATTCGAAATTCAAATTATTTGAGTTTTTTTAATCTGTGACTTAAAGTTATTCTGATACATCGGAGAAGTCTTTGAGGGTATCTAATGGAAAAAACCAACTCATTAGAGAATTTTGTATAAAATTTATTTCACATTCATTCATTATTATGGATTGCAAATTATTTAATTTTTATTCTGACAGACAATTTCTAAATTGCGAAGTATTACAATAGCATTTTAACATTTATTTATGCCCGGATTAAAAGTATTGAGTTTTTGTGTGTGCCTTATTATGTTGGTTCTTACACAAGTAGAAAGCTCTTTTTGCCAGATTGTGATAAACGAGGGATCGAACCGCAACTATAGCACAATTTCTGACGAAGACAATGAGTATCCCGACTGGATTGAAATTTTTAACTCAGGCGATGAGGAAGTGAGTCTGAACGATTGGGCACTGAGCGACAATCCGGCGAATCCTCATAAGTGGGTTTTCCCTAATATTTCACTTGAGCCAGGTGCATTTAAGGTAATATTTTGTAGTAGTAAAAACAGACGTCCGGTAACAGCATTTGTAAATGTTGCCTATATTCAAGATTTTGCAGCAACAGCCTCGCAATGGAATACCCATCAACTTACCGAAGCCTTTTACTGGGACGGAGTATCAAATTTGCTGATCAATATTTGCTCATACCGTTCAACCGGGTACACTACAAACTCTGTTTTCAACCAGACTGCAACCGATTATTACTCTACCCTCTATAATTTTCAGGACGATAGCGATGATATATGCTATACAAAATATGGAACCAGAGTAAAGCAACGCCCGAATATACAATTGAACGGAGTTACCATTGGTAATGGCACAATAACCAATTCTCCTTACGACTACCCGGCGCCTTATGGTAACTGGTACTGGTCGTCGCGCCATCAGATACTGATTACTGCCGACGACCTTATTGCCGCCGGACTTACTGAAGGAATGATTACCAGTATTGCGTTTGATGTTGTTTCGACCGATCCCAATACCGTGTACGACTATCTTGATTTTTCGTTTAAACTTATTACAGAGAGCGAACTTACCTCAGAATTTTCACCAGTCGATCTACACCTCACCTTACATACGAATTTTTCGGTTTCAGGCGAAGGTGAAACTGTTACGCTTTACAACCCTGAACAATTAGAAGTTAGTTCCCTGAATGTACATTGCACAGGAATTGATCATAGCACAGGTTCGTTTCCTGATGCTTCCGGAAACAATCACATCTTTGCTACACCAACTCCCGGTGAATCAAATAATAGCAGTGTATACTTCGATTCCTACCTCCTGCCACCACAATTCTCGGTAGCATCAGGTTTATTTGACTTACAAGTGGTGGTTTCAATAACCAATCCAAATCCTCAGGAATCAGTTATCCGGTACACAACCAACGGCGATAATCCCGGACCGGAATCCCCGATTTACGAAGGAACCCCTGTTGTTTTCTATTTTTCGGGAGTTTTAAAAGCCTGCGCATTTTCCGATGACATGCTGCCAAGTACCTCCACCACAGCATCCTATTTAATCGGTATCAATCACACTACTCCGGTAATATCTGTTGTTACCCAAAACTCTAATTTATATGGAGATAATGGGATTTTTGACAATTGGTGGACCGATTGGGAAAAATCGGCCTATGTAGAATATTTCGATACTGCTAACAATTTGGTTTTCTCGCAACCATCAGCGATACAGATCGACGGGGGTTGGGGAGGCAGCAGGTCGTATCCGCAACATTCGTTCAGGGTTGAACTTGACCATTCGGTGCTTGGTCAGGCCCCTGTCGAATACAAATTAATTCCGGACCGGCCACAACGCATAAAATACAGTAAGTTTTATCTGCGCAACGGAAGCAATCAGTTTCTTACCTTGCCATACAAAGATGCTTTTCAGGTTACATCGCTGGGCGAAGGAACGCTGAATCATTATTCAGCAATGGAACCTGTATCGGTTTATATCAACGGACAGTACTTTGGCCTCTACGAATTAAGAGAGAAAATTGATGAAGAATATTTCGAGGTATATGATGATGCCGACGAAGATTCTCTCGACATTCTCACACTGAGTGCGTGGTACAGTGGTGTACTCAGGGCAACAGCCGGCTCTGTTGAAAACTTCTGGGATAGCTACGAAGCATTTCTCACTCTCGATCCTGCGCAGGAAAATTTTGTTGAATCGGCCGACCACTATTTCGACATGAATTCTTATGCAGACTATATCATTGCCGAAGCCTATACTCAAAACACCGACTGGCCACAAAACAATATTAAGATGTACAGATCCGAAAAAACCGATTATAGATTTCGGTTCTGCCTTATTGACCTTGAATTATCGATGCAACCAAGTGGATGGAGCTCAACCAGCGACAATCCCATTGATTTCCTCTTTAGTCGCGATCCAAACATCCCTTACATTAATATTTGGCTGCGAAGCATCCAGAATGAACAGTTTAAAAACTATTTCATCAATCGCTTTGCCGATGTAATGAACACGACCTATCTTACTGATAAGGTACTTGAAAAAGAGCAGGAGATGTTTTCGAAGATGGCCGCCGAAATGCCTAAAGAATTTGCGCGGTGGGGAGATCCGGGTAATGTTGCGGGTCAGATGGCAACTTTTGTCGGGAATCATAATATTCTCAGGTCGGAATATCAATCAAGAACTATGTTTGTAAGAGAATATATCACAACCGGTTTTGACCTTATAAAGCAGGTTGATGTGGGTTTGGATGTAATTCCCGAAAACGCTGGCCATATAAAAATCAGTACAATAATTCCCGACTCACTGCCATGGTCAGGGGTATATTTCGATGGAAATCCGGTACGTCTGATTGCCATTCCCGAAAACGGCTATGAGTTCCTCTATTGGCAGCCGAACGATGTGCTTACCGAACAAAACCCGGAAGATAGCATTACCCTGAATATTTCGCAAAGCACAGAATTTATTGCTGTATTTGCGCAAACCGAAACTCAGGGAGAAATAACAATATCCGAAATTAACTACCATTCCGACAGCACACGCGATGCAGGCGACTGGGTGGAACTACTCAATTTTGGTGATGGGCAAATTGACATTTCTAACTGGAAATTTACCGACAGCACACTGTTTCATGAATTTGTTTTCCCTGAAGGCACCGTTCTTCAACCGGGCGAAAGGTTGGTACTTTCTTCCGATCCCGAATTGTTTATTGAACAGCATGGTAGCATCGATAATTTTTATGAAATTGAATTTGGCTTCAGTAATTCCGGCGAACCCTTGACATTGATTGATGATAACGGTTTTACGTACCTGTCGGTACATTACACCGATAGTTTGCCCTGGCAGGAGGCAGCTGATGGTCACGGACGCACGCTAGAACTGCGCAACGACACGCTTAATCCGGCTATCGCCGCAAATTGGTTTGCAGGTTGCATGGGCGGTTCCCCCGGGCAAGCCTATGTTGCATGTACCGAAGATATTATTTTCAATGAAATAAACTATAATTCAGATGGCGATGCCGATGCAGGCGACTGGGTTGAATTGCACAATACCGGCGATGAGGATATCGATATTTCGGGATGGATTTTTCGCGACAGCGACGATGCCCATAGCTTTGAAATACCTGAAGCTACTGTAATAAATGCAGGATCGTATCTGGTTATTTTTTCAGACCCAGAAAAATTCTCTGATAGATTTCCTGATGTAAGCAATAAAGCGGGTCCGTTTGACTTTGGTTTAAGTGGTTCGGGCGAAGTAATCAGGTTATACGGCAGCACAGGAAACATCTATCTTTCGGTTGTTTACAGTAATCTACCATCATGGCCACAGGGAGCTGCGGGAAATGGCTATACACTTGAGATTCTCGATGAAAGCGGCATTTTTTGCGATGGCGATAATTGGATTAATGGTTGTTTAGAGGGTTCGCCCGGGGTTGGTTTCGTTCCTCCATGTGGAAATTATATTCAGGAAAATACTTCATTAAAAACCATTTCTGTTTTGCCAAACCCGACAAATGGTAAATTCAGGCTAAATACATCAAATCTTAAACCGGGTAATTACATGTTTACTTGCGCTAATGCCACAGGAAGAATTATTTTCAGCAGAACAGAAACCATTACTGATGGTACGGCATTCCCGGAATTCACACTCGAAGGATTACCGGAGGGAATTTATTTCATATTGGTAATTTCAGGAAACGAAAAGTACTCAGTAAAGATTGTAAAGCAATAAGCTTGCGGCTATATATTTTAATGTTCAAATAAGTAATCTGAGTTTTACAAAAACTTCAATTATAATCTTTGTTTGTCAGCATTCATATTATTTGGAATAAAAAATCAGGTAAAAAACAAAAACCTATTTTGGGTAAATGGAAGAACTTCTCCAATAACTTTTGCATAAAATAATGCTTGTTTTACAATTCATCAATAATGTGAGCAGCAACCTTATTTTTACAAGATAACAACAGTCCTCCTGATGTTTGTGCAAGACTAGTGTATTTGAATGTCTAATTTTGAATATTTCCAAATTAGAATAATGTGTTATTAAAGCATTGCTCATTTTTAGAATAATAATATATTTGGCACAATTTAATAATTAGTTAATTTTTTAACAAATAATAAAGCTTATACAGAATGAATAGTCAATTAGAAAAGATTATTAAGAAGTATAACTCAGACAAGAACAGGCTTATGGATATTCTATTGGATACCCAAGCTGAGTTTGGTTATATCTCGAAGGAAGCGACACAAAGTGTTGCTAAAATTCTCAACATGGCAGTTGTTGATGTTGAACAGACATTATCATTTTACCATTTTTTTACTCAGAAATCACGCGGGACTAACACTATTTATCTTAATAATAGTGCTGTAGCCTGTATGATGGGTAGCGAAGAAGTAAAAAAAGCATTTGAGGAAGCCGCCGGATGCAAATTCGGAGAAAACAGTGCTGACGGAAAGATTGGTTTGTACAATACTGCTTGTATTGGTTTGAACGATCAGGAGCCTGCTGCTATAATCAACGGTAAGATGTTTACCAATCTCACACCTGCTGTAGCAAAACAAATTGTTACAGGTTTGAAAGAAGGTAAAAAAGTTACAGATTTGTATCACAAGAATTATGGTGATGGCAAAAATGCATCTGCTGAAATTCTGTCAATGGTTAACAGTAACATTAAACGCAGAGGTCAGGTAATTTTAAGTGACTATACTGCAGGTGCTGCTCTTAAAACCAAGTTATCATCATTACAACCAAAAGATGTAATTGATGAAGTAAAAAAATCAAACATCCGCGGACGCGGTGGAGCAGGTTTTCCAACAGGTTTGAAATGGGATTTCTGTTCAAAATCAACAGGTCCGAAGCGTTATGTTTTGTGTAATGCAGATGAAGGCGAACCGGGTACATTTAAAGATAGAGTTCTCTTGACAGAACGTCCGGAAATGTTAATCGAAGGGATGGCTATTGCAGCGTATGCTATTGGTTCAGACGAAGGTATTATATATTTGAGATGGGAGTACAAATATCTAGAAACATTTCTGGAGAAAGTCTTAGCAGATGCAAGGAAAGATAACAGACTTGGTCAGAATGTCGGTGGAATCAAAGGATTCAATTTCGACATAAGAATTCAGTTTGGTTCAGGTGCTTATATTTGCGGCGAAGAAACTGCACTCATCGAATCAATGGAAGGTAAGAGAGGCGAACCAAGGGATAAACCTCCCTTCCCTGTAGATAAAGGTTATATGTGTTTACCAACTATCATAAACAACGTAGAAACATTCTGCTCAGTTGTAAGAATAATTGAAAAAGGCAGCAGCTGGTACAAAAATATTGGTACAGCAGAATCATCAGGCACCAAATTATTAAGTATTTCTGGTGATTGCGCACAACCTGGCGTGTATGAAATTGAATGGGGAATGACTATTGCTGAAATGCTAGAAATGGTTGGAGCAAAAGATGTTCAGGCTGTTCAGGTAAGTGGTCCTTCAGGTGCAGTTATTGGACCTAAAGATTTTGGCAGAAAAATATGTTATAGCGACCTCGGCACAGGGGGTTCGATGATTGTTTTAAACAAAAATCGTGATCTTCTGAAAGAACTGGTACACAACTTCATGGATTTCTTTGTTGAAGAATCTTGTGGATCATGTACTACCTGCCGTATCATTCCCAAATTAATGAAAGACAAGTTGGAAAAAATACTTGAAGGCAAAGGTGTAATGTCAGACATTTCGGATCTTGAAGCTTGGGCTAAATTTCCAGTAGTTAGCCGTTGTGGTTTAGGTCAGACAGCCGGAAATCCAATTGCAAGCAGCATTAAGAATTTCAGAGAATTGTACGAAGCAAAAGTTCAGAAGGGCGTTGATTACGATATGGGATTTGATATGAGCAAAGCTGTTAAAAATTCTTGTGCATACGTTGGAAGAGTTCCAAACTCACATTAATAATTAAAAACGAACATTAAAGAAATAATTATGAACGAAATGATAAGATTAACAATAGACGACAAATGTGTCCAGGCTAAACAAGGTCAGACTATCCTTGAAGCCGCCGTTAATAATGGTATATATATTCCTACCTTGTGTGCATTCACAGGAATTAAACCTAAGTCTTCCTGCAGACTGTGTACCGTTAAGGTTAACGGAAGATTTCAGACAGCATGTACAACTCCGGTTAGCGAAGGTATGGTTATTGAAAACGACACTGATGCTATCAATGAAATTAGAAAAGCTATAATTGAAGCTATTTTTGTTGAAGGAAATCACTTTTGCCCATCATGCGAAAAAAGTGGAAACTGCGAATTACAGGCACTCGGATATCGTTACAATATGATGGTTTCCAGATTCCCCTATTCATTTCCACAACGTCCGGTTGATGCTAAAAATCCCAAACTCTTATTAGACACCAACAGATGTATTCTTTGTATGCGTTGCGTAAGAGGATTAAAAGATGCTAATGGAAAGAGCATGTTTGCAGCTAAACAAAGAGGCATACATACCGAAATCGTAATGGACCACGAAGTATGTGCAAACATTTCTGACGAATTGGCTACTAAAGCCATGAATATTTGTCCGGTGGGTGTTATAATCAAAAAAGAAAAAGGTTTTAATGAAGCTATTGGAACCAGAAAATATGATAAACACGTTATCGGACACGAAATTGAAAATAATTTAAACCTTGGAGGTAATCATGAGTAAAGCAATAGTTGCTACGACATCATTAGCGGGATGCTTTGGATGTCATATGTCTATTCTCGATATAGATGAAAGAATACTTGACTTGATTGAGTTAGTTGAGTTTAATAAATCGCCGATAGACGATATTAAGACTTTTACAAAACAGTGTGATATAGGTATTATTGAAGGTGGTTGCTGTAACAGCGAAAACGTTCATGTATTAAAAGAATTTCGTAAGAATTGCAAAATCCTGATATCATTGGGTGAATGTGCAATCATGGGTGGTCTGCCGGCATTAAGAAACGGTATCCCAGTTGAAGAATGCATAAGAGAAGCATATCTTGACGGCCCTACAGTAACTCTGAACAAAGAAGGTATTTTGCCAAACGACGACGAGTTACCTATGATTTTGGATAAAGTGTATCCATGTCACGAAATCGTTAAGATTGATTATTTTCTGCCTGGTTGCCCTCCGAGAGCTGATTTAATCTGGAATGCACTTGTTGCACTTTTAACAGGCAACGAGATGAACCTTCCTTACGAAGTAATTAAATTTGATTAATTTTAAAAAATAAATACGATGTCAAAAAAAATAACAATAGAACCCGTAACCCGAGTTGAAGGGCACGGAAAAGTTACAATTAAGTTTGACGACGCAGGAAATGTTGAACAATCCAGATTGCATATTGTTGAGTTTCGCGGATTCGAACGTTTTGTACAAGGAAGACCTTACTGGGAAGCACCAGTATTGGTTCAACGCTTGTGCGGTATTTGTCCTGTAAGTCACCATTTAGCTGCTGCTAAAGCATTAGACGTAATAGTTGGTGCTGGTACAGGCGATGGTTTAACACCAACAGGAGAAAAAATGAGAAGACTAATGCATTATGGTCAGTTCTTCCAGTCTCATGTTTTGCATTTCTTCCACCTTGTTTCTCCCGATTTATTATTCGGCGTTGACAGTGACCCAGCTCTTAGAAATATCGTAGGTGTTGCAATCAAACATAAAGACCTTGCTGTAATGGGCGTTATGATGCGTAAATTCGGTCAGGAAATTATCGCTGCAACTGCTGGAAAGAAAATACATGGAACAGGTGCAATCCCTGGTGGTATCAACAAACATTTGTCAATCGCAGAAAGAGATTCTTTCCTTAAAGGTGCCGATCCTCTAAATGCCGACAAAATGATAGAATGGGCTCAGGCTGCTCTTGATTTCTTGAAGGATTATCATAAGAAGAACACTTCTTTTATTGACAATTTCTCTCAGTACGATTCAAATCACTTATCTCTTGTTCGCAAGGACGGTGCTCTTGATCTTTATCATGGCGTACTCAGAGCTGTTGATGCTAACGGTAAGAAAGTTCTTAACGATGTTGATTATCAGGAGTATGATAAATACATCAGCGAAGAGGTTCGTAGCTGGAGCTATATGAAATTCCCTTATATGATTCACATGGGTAAAGAAAAAGGTTGGTATCGCGTTGGTCCGCTCGCACGTTTAAATACTGCCGATTTTATTCCAACTCCATTGGCTCAGAAGGAATTCGAAATTTACAAAGCTTACACCAACGGTAAACCAAACAACATGTGTATGCACATGCACTATGCTCGTTTGATCGAATGTCTGCATGCTGCCGAAATGATTAAGATTTTACTTAACGATCCGGACTTGCTGAAAGGCGAATTGGTCACCAAAGGAACAAAAGTCAAGAGAGGTGTTGGTCTTATCGAAGCTCCACGTGGTACATTGTTCCACCACTACGAGATTAACGACAACGATCAGATTACAAAAGCAAATCTTATTGTTTCTACAACTAACAATAATGAGCCGATGAATCGTGCCGTAAACAATGTGGCAAAAAGTTATATGAATGGAAAACAAACTATAACTGAAGGTATGATGAATGCAGTAGAAGTTGCGATTCGTGCTTATGACCCATGTCTAAGCTGTGCAACTCATGCTTTGGGAAAAATGCCACTGGAAGTTTCGTTATTTGATTCAAACGATAACTTAATTGACAGAAAGAAATCTTAATGATTGCTGGAAAATCAATTTTGATTTACGGATATGGCAACCCGGGAAGGCAGGATGACGGACTAGGAAACGAATTCGTGGAGATAATGGAGAAATGGATTGCTGCAGAAGGTATCAAAAATGTTTTTACCGACAGTAATTACCAACTCAATATAGAAGACGCAGACACTATATCCTCTCGGGATATAGTTGTCTTCGTTGACGCAACAACCGAAGAAATAGAAGATTTCTATATCAACAGAGTTGAACCATCCGAAGCCAAAGTCGAGTTTACAATGCACGCAGTTTCACCCGCTTTTGTTGTTAATCTGTGTAACGACATTTACGGGAAATTTCCAGAATGTTTCCTTATCCACATAAAAGGTTACGAATGGGAATTCCAGGAAGGGCTAACTGATAAAGCAAAAGCAAATTTGCTAAAAGCTTTGGAATTTGTAAAACAAAAGATTTTGAATGGAGATAAATTCTTGGATTAAAGATTTTGGGCGATATTTTATGAAATCCTCAGCTTATTGGTTGGGGATTTTTTGTTGCCATACAATTGTTAGCACTTTGCTTGTCATAGATATGCTTTATTTATTATTGATTTGAAACTACTTTTGACACAACCAAAGCTATTTTCACCCTATTATGTACAATGATTAATCACAGTTACAGAAAAATAAAGAAAAAAATTGACTAATTTTGTCTCAAATAGAGAATTGATTAAATGACTTTTGAAGAAATATACTTAGACAAAATAATTTGCGGAGACAGCTTGGACGTAATGAGAAAAATGCCAAACAAATGTTTGGATTTAGTTGTTACTTCTCCTCCATATAACTTAAAGAATTCCACAGGAAACGGAATGAAAGATGGTCGTGGTGGGAAATGGGCTGGTGCAGCATTGGTAAACGGTTATAGTCATTATGACGACAATATACCTCACGACAAATATGCTGAATGGCAATTTAATTGCTTAACTGAAATGTACCGTCTTTTAAAAGATGATGGAGCCATTTTCTACAATCATAAATGGAGAGTGCAAGACGGTCTTATTCAAGACAGAAAAGATATCATTAGAGATTTACCAGTAAGACAAATAATTATTTGGCGAAGAAAAGGTGGTATAAATTTCAATCCAGGTTATTTTTTACCAACCTACGAAGTAATTTATCTAATTCCTAAACCAAAATTTAAACTTGCCCCAAAGGCTAACGCCTATGGAGATGTTTGGGAATTTACACAAGAAATGAAAAATGAGCACCCAGCACCTTTCCCCGTTGCATTAATTGATAGAATTATTTCTTCAACTAATGCGAAAATTGTTCTAGACCCATTTATGGGAAGTGGAACAACTGCAATAGTTGCAATGGGACTTAAAAGGCATTACATTGGTATTGATTTATCGCCAGACTATTGTGAAATGGCAGAAAAAAGAATTGAAAGAAATATAAAACGAAGTGAATTATTGAGAATTAGACCATTAACTTTATTTCAAGACGTCGAATGAAAATTTATACAAAACCTCAATTAATTGCAGAATTAAAGAAAATTTCAGCCAAAGGCTGGATTGAAAACAGAAGACACGGAAATCAAGGCGGAATAGGCAATACACTTGAAGACTTACTGGGCATTGCCGAAAACAATTTACCAATACCAAATGCAGCAGAATGGGAATTAAAATCACAGCGTATTAATACCACTTCATTGACAACATTATTCCATATTGAGCCATCTCCTAGAGCAATTGGATTTGTGCCTCAATTGCTGTTGCCCATGTATGGATGGAAACATACAGAAGCTGGAAAAAAATATCCATCAACAGAAATGTCTTTTAGACAAACAATACATGGCAATTCTCCGAGTGACAGGGGCTTCATGGTGAAAATTGACAGGAAAGAAAAGAAAGTTTTAATTTCGTTTAATTCAAAGAAGGTCTCGGAAAAACATGCGAGCTGGCTTAAAAAAGTTCAAAAAAACATAGGATTAAAGGAATTAAACCCACAACCATATTGGGGTTTTGATGATTTATCAAATAAAGCCGGAACAAAACTATTAAATTGTTTTTATGTCCAAGCTGAAACTAAAAAGGAAAACGGGACTGAGTTTTATCATTACACTAAAGTTCTGATGCTTCAAAAATTCAACTTTGAAGGTTTCTTGAAAGCAATGGAAAAAGGAAATATCCTTGTGGACTTTGACGCAAGGACAGGTCATAATCATGGAACAAAATTCAGAATGAGACAAAATTGCATGCCTGACTTATACGAAAAGGTAACTGTGATAGTATAAAGTTTAAATAACGTCAGTTTGTAATTTAATCTTAGCACAATCAAGGTGATGTGACAAACTTGACAGGTATGGATGTTTGAGGGTTGTTTGAAAAGAATGATATAAATACTGCCATTTGTGTCAAGCAGCAAAACTTAAATTCTGCCTTACTCCTCTCAATTCTCCACCACCTCAAAAATATCCATCCTGTCAAATTCCAGCCAATATCTTATGGCATGTGCACGAAGTTCTTGCCAGTATGCAGGAGTAAGATTGCCGCATTTGTCGATTGTTGCTTTTACGTCCGATTTTATCATTGCCCAGTACTCGTCTTTAAGTTTTAATGTTACCGATTTATTTTTGAAAATAAATGTGGCTTCGGGGCGCTTGTATTCCTGGTCGGAAATTTCGAAAAGTCCATGCCCGACTGTTCCTCCTGTGCTCACTTGTAAACCATCGTTAAGGCAGCTTACCGGTGGGCCTGATCCAGCATACGAAATCACATGAACATCATCAACCGAAATGTTGAAATATTGTCGCACCCTGATCCCCATTTTAACTCCAATTATTGCATAAATACCCAAATGTCCATGTAGTTCGTTTGCCAAAACTCCGGCTCTGAATTCCGACATGCCATGTCGCGAAATTATTTCGTTAACATAAGGCTTAACATCATCGGCATACAAATCTGGCGTTAGCGGAAAGCTGCCAAATACCTTGTTCTCGTACATGTGTTTGCTGACCAACATTTCAAAAATGGCATTTTTTATCTGCGATTCTTGGGCGATTGGTTTTACAGTTGTAAGCATAGATTGACCATCGGTAACAAACAGCTCAGGATGAATCATAAAAATTGGAATTAAATCATCCCAAAGCTTATATCTTTTTTCTGCAATATTTGCTTCCACAGCCTCATTTTTGTGAGAAGATGATATTTTCGCTGAATATTGACCTTCGAGACCGGAAATCTTATTCAAAAAATCGCTATCAACAAGAAAACTGCTTTCACCTGTTCCTACAAGGCATTTCGCAACAGAATTGTTCATGAAAGTGTCGCCTGATTTTTTATCATACTCATAATTAAAACCGCTTTTATTTGTGGCATCGTCGCAATACCAGTAAACCTTTTCGATTTGGGATATAATATTTTCATCTGACAAAATTTCGCTGATATTAGTCATCGGTCCAAGGCAAATGAGAACTACAGGTTCATCTTCATCGTTAATTTCGCGAATCAGTAATTCGTTGGCACCCGCTTTTTCGGGAATAGTAATTCCATTTTCGTCGCCCCAGTTTACCGAAATACAAGTACTATGACAGTTGGAGTTGTTTTTTGCAGTTCTTTTGCCATAAGCCACAGGAATTCCATCATGTCCGAAACTGCGAAGCAAGGCTTTTACCTTTACATAGCCTTCTTCGGGACGAAGCAATCCATCGCTGGTGGTAATTGCAATTACCTCAAAATCGGGCGAGGCAAGAATCATACTTATTGCCCTTAAATCATCGGGGGCACAATCTGTATCAATTATTACGTGAAAACGAGCTTTACCTGAATGAGAAAATACTGCTGTTGCAAAAGTTAGGAGAACAGATAGTAGTAATAGTATTTTTTTCATAATTTAAGCCTATTAAATCGCAAATTCAAGAATTCGTTGACATTTGTTTTTGTGATTTAGAATATCTCATTTTAGTGCTTTACTCATAGTCTTTTCTCAATTTAAAGTTCAACCCTCCGCTAACATTTATACCAGGCATTGGATAACCATAGTTAATCTCATATTCTGAGTTTAACAAGTTATTCCCAGCAATATAAATATTCAAATAACTTATGATATTGTAGGATAATCTGGCGTTTAAAACAAGATAGTTCACTTTTTGAATATTGTTTACTTCAACTGTTGTGTAGAGTCCGTTTATATATTGCAAGTTTGCGCTGAATGCAAATTTTTTGAAAGAATACCTTCCACTAAAATAAACGGAATGTTCAGGAGAAGCAATAATCGGATCTTGCATATAAAGATAGCTGTAATTGAGGTTTAAGGAAAAACTACTGTTTAAACGCAAATTCGTCATAAATTCGCCACCAAAATTGCTAAAACTACCGGTATTCATATTTTTTGGAACTCCCCCATCCATAACGGTTTTAATCATGTTGCTACCTTCGTTATGAAATGCAGTAATCTCGAAATTTATTTTGTCGTTAATGCCTTGAAGCCAGCTTATTTCGTAGTTCATTAGCTCTTCGGGAAGTAAGTTTTCGTTTGCCGGAGCCCACATATAAAGTTCTCGAATTGTTGGTGCCCTGAATCCTTTTGATACAACAGCTTTTAATGTAGTTTTGCCATTCACATTATAACTTATTCCACCTTGTGGAATCCATTCTTCACCATAAACACTGTGAATTTCGAGTCTAACACCGGCATTTGCAATAAGTTTATCCTTAAAATTGTGCTGCATCAGAACGTATCCAGCCATTTCGGTTAGTGTTGTATCGCTGAAAACAATTCCTTCTCCATTCATGGCGAATGTATTTTCTGCAATTCCACCAAAAGTTTTAAAATCGAAACCTGCTGTTGTTAGATTGCCTTTAAAAAGATTTGCACTTTGGAATATCATTAGTCCTGAATTAATATCCACAGAATGAAACCCATCATAAATCACATGTTCTCCAAAATTGTGAAACACTTTAAAAGCTCCATTAAATTTATCGTAATTGTTTTCCACAGAAACTGAAGCACGTCCACGCATAATATCAATCCAATGAGCTTGGTTAATGTATGATGAATCGGTAATATAGTTGGGACCTGGATCCGAAGTGTAAAACTTTGCTATGCTAAAGTCGGCAGAAGCTGAAATGTTATCATTAATGTCATATCCTGCTTTTATATAAGCATTGTCAATTTTAAAATCGGAGTTTGTGCGATGTCCGTTGGTTTGGTCGTGGTTAAACGAAGCAAAAATATTGAACTTTCCTTTGCGATAAC
>JAGOLH010000006.1:49891-67796 GCA_017994175.1 Bacteroidales bacterium
TTATCATTAATGTCATATCCTGCTTTTATATAAGCATTGTCAATTTTAAAATCGGAGTTTGTGCGATGTCCGTTGGTTTGGTCGTGGTTAAACGAAGCAAAAATATTGAACTTTCCTTTGCGATAACCTCCGCTGGCCATATATTTCTGCGTATTAAAAGAGCCATAAGATGCTCTGGCATTTAGCGAGTAGCCATCAACTTTTTGCTTCTTAGTGATGATATTGATAACGCCTCCCATAGCTCCTGAGCCATAAAGAATAGATGCCGGCCCACGAATGATTTCTACTTTTTCTACATCGCTGGCAACATACGAATCGGGTAAAGGGTGACCCATAATTCCCATATATTGTGGATGTCCGTCGAGCAACATTAAAACCTGAGTATTAGGCGATCCGCCCACACCACGAATACTAATTTGACCTGCGGCACCTGATGAAACACCAAATCCTGTTGTTCCTCGTTCAGTAACAAAAACTCCGGGAACCTGCTCGCTTATAATTGGTAATAGTGCCGACTCATTACTGTTCTCAATTGTATTGCTATTGATTACTGAAATTGTAAGTGGAACATTATTACGTGTTACCTCGGTTTTATTTCCTGTTATTACAACTTCGTTTAACTGAATCGTGTCGTTGAGACTTTGTGAAAATGAATAAAAACTGACAATTGATAATCCAAATACTGTAATTGCAAATCTTTTCATGGCAATCAATGTTGAAATTTTGCAACAAAAGTATATAATAAAAATTTGTGAATTTTCAAAATTGGAAGCAACCTAATTGTTAAAATGTTAACGGGTATGATTAGCAAATAAGTCTTTCAATACGTGCAACAATTTCTTTAAGAGATTCAGAAATCAGCTTTAATTCCGACATCCAGATATCTCTGGCTTTAAGCAGAAGCATTTTATCAGATTTAATAAAAAGATATGATTCGAGTAAAACCGAGTACTCTTCTATTAGCTTATGTAATTCTGAATTTGCTGTTTCGAGATTCTTTATAACTGTGATTTTGTCTGCACTCTCAATATTATATTTAAGAGCAATTTTGCTAAGTATATTTTGAAAAGTTTCTTCTGCTTCTGTCATTTTGCCTTGTTTTTAGAAATGATTTCTTCGAGTTCTGCTTCTTTTTTTATCAAGAAATTTACCTTTTCAATTGCCGAAAGTAAATCGTAGTTTTCGACCTGAACCCCTGGAATAGGAAGTATGTATTCCGATGATAGATTTACAATTCCTTTAATTCCGCAAAGCAGAATAGTATCAATCACGTCTCTTACGAGGTCGGCACAAACAGCAACGACTACAATTTCTATCTTCTTTCCAGGAATTATTTCCGGCATTTTATCGAGAGTGAAACATGGCACACCATGGTGAGATTGAACAGTAATACTAAAATTGAAAATTGCGTCAATACTAAATTCAATCAAACCTGAATCGGTAAATGTTTTATAAACGTCAACCAACGAAACATCTCCGACAAATGCGGTTTTACGCATGTTATTTAATCCGGTTTTTTCTTCAATTGCTTTTATTAAAACATTTACATCATAGCCGTTTCGGTTGCTTCCGGCAGCTATACCCGTTGACATTAAATCCTGGCGTAATTGTTCCGGTCTGATATTTAGTATTCGTGCTAAATCGTTTGAAAAAACATGAGGCTTATCTACATATTGATATTTCAATAGTTCTCGGCGACATCTAAGAAGTCTTTCGACTGTTTTTTCCGATAAGCTCATGATTCAAATACTTTTATAATCCGAGAAACTGAATAGCCATACCCGCTAGCATAATTGTTGCACCTGCAATGGCGTGCATATACCTTTCGAGTTTGTCGGTTTTAATTATTTTTATTCCAAAAGTTGCTAAGATAACGATTAATGTCATTGTCCCGATTGTGGCAAGAGAAAATGCAGTAGTAACAATCACAGTGCCCCAAACCGAACTTGTTGCAGCCGGATACATTAAAATAGGTACAAGAGGTTCGCATGGCCCAAGAAAAAAAATTGTAAATAGAATCCAAGGGGTAATGCTTTTATGCTGATGCTTGTGCTGCAATTCGTGAGTGTGCTCGTGCTCGTGAATGCTTCCATCTTCGTGAAAATGTAAATGCTTGTGAGGTTTGTTTTTCACTGCTTTATAAATTCCCCAAATTAAATATCCTGCTCCGAAAATTATAAAAGCCCAGGCTGCAAGATTTCCACGAAAGCCTTCAAAGAATTCGATTTCTGCAATCGCAATTCCTGCAGCAATACCAATGATACCAACCAAAACAGAAGATAAAACGTGGCCTAAACCTGCAAGAACAGTAATCCAAATTGTTTTAAACATTGACCATTGACTGGCTTTCGACATTACGATAAACGGTAAATAGTGATCAGGCCCTAGTAAGGTGTGTAAAAATCCTATTGTTAACGCTGTTCCTGTTAAGATCCAAATGTCGCCCATAATTACTTTTTAGTTAGCGCATTATTTAGCCATTCATACCATTTCTCCATTCCTTCGCCGGTTTTTACTGATAATTCGATAAACTTCAGGTGATAATTAACCTGAGATGCATAATTTCTAAGCTTTTGTACATCGAAATCGAGATATGGAAGTAGGTCAATTTTATTTATTATACATAGGTCAGATGTTCTGAACATTTCGGGATATTTAACTGGTTTATCTTCCCCTTCGGTTACGCTGATTACAACAACACGGTTTGATTCGCCCAAGTCGAACATTGCCGGACACACAAGATTGCCGACATTCTCGATAAATAGAACTGAATTCTCTTTGACTTCCAGAGCTTTGACTGCGCTATTTACCATACTGGCATCAAGATGACAACCCTGACCGGTGTTTATCTGGATAGCAGGGGCTCCTGCATCCTTAATGCGTTGAGCATCGTTCATCGTTTGCTGATCGCCTTCAACTATAAAGAAATCGAATTCTGTCTGTTTTTCCTTAATAGTTCTCTCGAGCAGGCTGGTTTTTCCTGATCCCGGAGAGCTCACAAGATTTATTGCCAAAATATGCTTTGCTTCAAAATAACCACGATTTCTTTCAGCAAGAAGGTTGTTCTTTTGCAAAATGTCTTGCTCAATCTTTATTTCAATACTGTGAGAATGAGAATGGTCGTGGGAATGTCCATGTGCATGTTCGCCATTATGGTCGTGTTCGTGTTCATGAACAGTGCCATCGGCATGTGTATGAGCGTGTTGATGGTGCTTATGGTCATGAGAATTTCCATGTCCATGCTCGCCATGATGGTCGTGCTCGTGTTCATGAACAGTGCCATCTGCATGGGTGTGAATGTGTTTATGGCTTTCGTGCTCATGGTCGTGAGAGTGACTATGCCCGTGCTGTTCATCATGGTTGTGGCTGTGCAAATGTACGCTGCCATCGGCATGAGTATGATAATGAATATGGGATTCTTCTCCCGGTTTTCTGATTGTTACGGAGTCATCTTCTCCGCATCCGCATGTTCCACACATAGTAGTAAGTTTAGTTAAAATTACAAATTACAAAATCCAAATTACAATCTCTAAGTCTAAAATCCCAATTTCACAATAATTATGATTTGAGATTTGCAATTGGAAGCTTAATATTCTATTCGCCCAACATCGATTTTACCCTAAGTTCTTGCCCACTAATAATTTCATTATTGAAACTACTGCATTTGGGACAAGGAGTAAAAACATCGTCAACAGCAAATTCGTGATTACACTCGAGGCATTTTACTTTTCCGGGAGTTTTAATCACTATTCGTTTTGCATTTTTAAGAATTGTGTTTTTTACAGCTTCTTCCAGGGCAAACTCAAGAGCTTCATCCACTACGCCAGAGAGGTTCCCTACTTCTATTTGTATCTCGCTTACAGATTTAACTCCAGCTATTGCTGCGTTCTCTTCAGCAATATCAACTATGCTCATTGCTATTGATAACTCGTGCATTTAAGCTTTTATTACAAAAATAGTTTGATATTGATAATACTAACAAAATTGACCGGTTAAAGTTTTAACAAATACGTGGCAATTGTTCTCCCGAAAGCATATCCATAATTCGTTGTCCACCTATGCTAGTCTCTATTATGCTTTTGCCGGGATGATTTTCAGTAATTTCGCCAATAATTGCAGCATTTTCGCCAAATTCGGTTTTTCGCATTGCATCAACAATTTTATCAGCATCTTTTGCATCTGCAATCATCACAAATTTACCCTCGTTTGCCACGTAAAATGGATCAAATCCTAAAAGTTCGCACATACCCCGCACACTATCACGTACGGGAATAGAGGCTTCATCAACGATAATTCCAAACGTCTTTTTGCTCACTAATTCGGATAAAACCGTTGCAATACCACCACGAGTGGCATCGCGAATGAATTTAACTCCATTTGAAACTTCAAAAGCCTTGTCAATTAGTTTATGAAGGCATGCGGAGTCGGAAAGTACAGGCGACAAAATTTTGAGGTCGTTACGAGCACTCATTACTGCAATACCATGATCACCAACAGTTCCGTTGATAATAATTTTGTCACCCGGTTTAATGTTTGTTCCTGTACCGATATTTTTTCGATTCTCTTGGATTGTTCCAATACCCGCAGTATTGATAAAAACCTTGTCGCATTTTCCTTTGTCAACAACTTTTGTGTCACCGGTAACAATTTTTACACCTGCTTTTTTTGCTTCTTCGGCCATTGAAGCAACGATTTTTTCTAAATCGTCGATAGGCAAACCTTCTTCAATAATAAAAGCAGAACTTAGATACAATGGTTTTGCTCCCGATACTGCTAAATCGTTTACTGTTCCACACACTGCCAGTTTTCCTATATTTCCACCCGGGAAAAATATCGGATCAACCACAAACGAATCGGTAGTAAACGAAATACTTCCTGCTGCGATATCCAGTACTGATGCATCAGTTTGGTTATCCAGAATATCGTTTGAAAAATAACGGACAAATAGTTTGTCTATCAGTTCGTGAGAGAGTTTTCCACCGCTACCATGTCCGAGAAGTATTTTGTCGTTTTTCATCTATATTAATGCTTGTTGTTTGATATTCTTACTCTCTATTATACCGATAAAATGCAGCACAGGAGCCTTCGTGGGAGACCATGCATGCTCCAACCGGATCGGCAGGTGTGCAGGCTTTTGCGAACAGTTTGCAGTCTTTTGGTTTTTTTAATCCTTTAAGAATTTCGCCACAAATGCATCCTTTGTCTTCGCGGGTTGGTTCAACCTCAACGAAGATATTTGCTTCTGCATCATGAGCTCGATATTTCTCTCTGATTTTAAGACCACTATTTTCTAAAATTCCTAAGCCTCGCCACCAATCCGCACCAAGTTCGAAAATCTCGTTTAAATATCCTTGTGCAATTAAATTTCCTTCTGGTTTTACAACACGCTTGTATTGAATTTCAACTTTTGGCTCATTGTTTTCTACTTGGTGTACCAGCATATAAATTGCTTGAAGCAAATCTACAGGCTCGAATCCGGCAATTACGCAACCCAGCCCGAATTTTTCCGGAATATCTTTATATATTGCTGTCCCTGTAATTGTGCTAACATGTCCGGGAGCAATGTAACCATCAATTTTTACACCTTCGTTGATAAGAGCTGCCATTGCAGGTGGCATAATTTTGTGTGAGCTGTATAAGTAAAAATTGTTGATTTTTTCTTTAAACGCTTTTGCAACACCAAGAGCCGAACCAGGTGCTGTTGTTTCAAAACCAATGCCGAGAAAAATTACCTTTTTATCCGAATTCTCTTTTGCAATTTTAAGAGCATCGAGTACTGAATAAACTATTTTTATGCTTGCTCCTCCTGCTTTTTCTTTGTCAAGGTTCGAAGTTGAACCCGGGACTCTTATTAAATCACCATAAGTCGCGATTATCACATTATCAAGACGAGAAAAAGCAATTGCTTTATCAATAAACTCGCGCGACGAAACGCAAACCGGACAGCCAGGTCCCGAAAGCAGTTCAATTGTTGGTGGCAATAGTGAAGGTATGCCAAATTTTTGAATCGCCATAGTATGTCCCCCGCATACTTCCATAAGTGATACCTTGGTCTTGGAGATTTGCTTTATCTGACCTACCAGTTTCTTTACGAGTTCCTTATCTCTGAATTCGTCGATGTATTTCATGAACTATATTAAAGTTTTGAAAAATATCTTAGTTTCCTAATCACTTTAATCTGCCTTTGCAAAATAATTTCACACTATCCTTTTTCCAGTCTCCTTTTCTTCTTTGTCGAGTTGAATATTTAACTCTTCAAACTCTTCGAAGGTTTTCAGGGTTTCCAAAGCTTCTTCTTCGTTTAGTTTTTCGATTGCTAATCCGGTATGCAATAGAATATAATCTCCAACGTTTACGTCTTCAACCATTTCTAGATTTGCTTCATATTCAGCTCCTCCAACAGATACTATTGCGGTTTTTCCTTCGATACTTATTACCTTTGCTGGGATACTTAAACACATATTTATTATAGTTATATTTGTTTATTTATGTTTTCTTTTAGCAGCAATTGCCAATTGCCCTAATGCAAGGCCGCCATCGTTAGCAGGAATTTTATTTGGCGAATATACGACAAATCCTTTTTCGCTTAACAATTGTTCCGATTTTGCAAGTAAATATGCATTCTGAAAGCTTCCCCCCGACATTACGACTTTGTTTAATCCGGTGTTTTGTCTAATGTTTTCGGCAGATTTCAGAATTACATAAACCACTGTATTATGGAATTTTACAGCAATTTCTGATTTACTTACATTATTTAATAAATCGTTTACTATTCCTTCTATGGTTTTGCGAAACGATATGATTTCGCCAATTTCTACTTCATATTTTTTGTCTGATTTTTGTTCAATAGCTGCTTCGAGTCGCATTGGTGCCTCGGCATGAAATCCAGAAACCGGACAAATATTAGTTAGTGCAGAAACGGCATCGAAAAGTCGTCCGGCACTCGAACTCTCGGGACAGTTCAATTTGTTATCAATAGCCGAAATTATGGTATTTAATTTATTATTCGGGATTTTTTTCAGAAAGTCAAGATTTAAATTTCTGAATTCATTTCCATAATATTTGTAAAGCATCGAAACAGCAGTTCGCCAAGGCTCTTCTGTTACTTTGTCGCCACCGGGCAATGGGATGTAATCAAAATGAGAGATTCTTCGAAAATTGTTGTAATCACAAACAAAAAACTCTGCTCCCCAAATTTTTGAATCTGTACCAAGACCGGTCCCATCCATTGCTACTCCAATTACTTCTTCGTCTAATTCGTGTTCTGCCATGCATGATGCAATATGGGCATGATGGTGTTGAACAGCAATGCTCTCAACGCCATATTCCAATGCAAATTTTGTTGAAAAATATTCTGGGTGTAAATCATGAACAACTGTATGAATGTTAAGCCTAAACATTTGCTTAAATCTTTCAACCGACTCGGTATAAAATTCATAAGTTCGCCAATCCTTGATATCTCCAATATGTTGACTCATAAACGCTTGATTTTTTTTACCAATACAAAAGCAGTTTACAAGTTCAGCACCTGCTGCAAAAATGCCTTCTACATCAAATTTTAAATTTATTGGATTTGGCGTGTAACCTCGCGAACGTCTGATTAATCTTTGATTACCATTAATATAAATTTCGACTGAATCATCGGCACGATTATATATTTCACGGTTATACGTTAGGAGTGCATCAGAAACTGGTAATAGTTTTTTTATTGCTTCATCATTACTGATAATTATAGGCTCGTCCGAAATGTTCCCGCTTGTTAGAACGATAACATCAGTCTTCATTCTGCTGAATAGTATATGATGGAAAGGCATGTAAGGCAGCATAATGCCTGTCCTGTCGAATCCAGAACAAACTCCTTCAGCAAGATTTAGTTTTGTTTCAAGCAGAACAATCGGTCGTCTCCACGATGTTAAAGATTTTTCTTCTACATCGTTAATATTAGCATATTTTCTGGCAGATTTAATACTCGATACCATTACTGCAAACGGTTTCATATCGCGTTTTTTTGCGTTTCTCAACCTTGCAACAGCCTCTTCGTTAAGTGCATCACAAGCCATAAAGAAGCCACCCATGCCTTTTATAGAAACGATTTTACCCTCATCAATAAGTTGAGGAGTTAGTTCGCAAATTTTTTCAAAATCTGTAATTTCTATATTGTTGTAGTGTATCGTATAAACAGGACCGCAATTATTGCAAGCAACAGGTTGTGCGTGAAAACGCCTATCCATAATGTCGGTATATTCCTTTTCGCAAGCAGCACACATTTTAAAAGGCTCCATGGTCGTTTTCTGCCTATCGTAAGGTAAATCCTTAATAATGGTAAATCTTGGACCGCAGTTCGTGCAGTTCGTAAATGGATA
This sequence comes from Bacteroidales bacterium, assembly GCA_017994175.1. Taxonomy (GTDB): domain Bacteria; phylum Bacteroidota; class Bacteroidia; order Bacteroidales; family ML635J-15; genus JAGOEF01. Next base: position 58,255 of record JAGOLH010000006.1, read on the forward strand.
GCCTATACGATTTTTCTGAGTTCGCATATCTTCCAAACAATCATCGCATACGGCTATATCTGGCGATATTTCTGTAACTTCGTTTGATATACTTTCACTTTTCTTAATTACAAAATCTTTAAAATTTTCTACAGTAGATAAATCTTCTGACATTGAGCTTATCGATGAAGCCAAAGGAGCAGATTCTGGAATTGTACTAATAAAACAGTCGAGTATTTTAGGATCAGCCTCAGCGTGAATCATTACTCCATCGTTTCGATTTTCAACCCATCCACATACTCCGTATTTAAGAGCATGTTTGAAAATAAATGGACGGAATCCCACCCCTTGAACAAGTCCGGTAATTTTTATTTTCTTTGCGATTATTCCCATTAATATATTTAAGAAATCGCAAGTATAGGAAATTTGTTTTGAAAAATATGCCTGTTCTAAGAACAATCATCTGTATGGATTTTCAAACTCTAATTTTATATGACCAAGTTAGGGGAAGCTCACAGTTGCACAGTTTTTTTTGATATGTATCTGAATTGGGCTCAAAACGAATAAGGGATTTTATGGCACTAACGCAAACTGTATAAAAACTCAACCGGCATAGTAGAACGAGTGCTAAACATTGAACTTTGTTATTACTTTTGTTGAAATATTCGATAGTATGCGAAAACTAATTTTCTACGTCCTGCTCATTGCCTGTATTTCTTTTAGCAAGGTATTGCCGGCGCAGAACCCCTATTTTCCCGATTTGCAGGGGTACCGCACGCTGCTCTGCGACTTTCATACCCATACGGTATTTTCCGATGGCAATGTGTGGCCCGATTTCAGAGTGGAAGAAGCCATTCACGACGGGCTCGATGTGATTGCCATTACCGACCATATCGAATACAGGGTAAATACAGCACTTATCAAAGGCGACCATAATAAGTCGTACGACATTTCCCGGCAAGCAGGTGATAAGCTGGGGTTATTGGTTATAAAAGGGGCTGAAATTACACGTAATATGCCTCCGGGGCATCTTAACGCATTGTTTATTACCGATGCCAACAAACTGGAGAAAAACGACTTTATGGATGCTATAGAAGAAGCCGAAAAGCAAAACGCGTTTATCGTATGGAATCATCCGGGATGGAAATTTCAGCAACCCGATACAGTGAAATGGTTCGACATTCACACGCAACTGCTGCAAGACGGGATGCTCGACGGTATCGAAGTGTGCAACTACACCGACTACTACCCCATGGCACTCGACTGGGCTATCGAAAAAGGGCTGTGTATTTTTGCCAATTCCGACGTGCACAATGCAACTGCCATAGCTGGATTCAACAAACACCGCCCTGTAACACTGGTTTTTGCAACAGCAAACGATGCAGCTTCGGTACGCGAAGCTCTCGATTCGAGGCGCACAGCTTGCTGGTTTGGCGACAGCATTATGGCAGTACCCGAAGTGGCTCTCGCGTTGCTACAGGAAACACTAAAGGTCAATGTATCGTTCAACGACGATGGACAGATGGTAAGGCTTGAATTCCGCAACCTTTCGTCGTGCCCAATTGTGCTCAAACCCGGATTCTATACCTTCGGAATACCTGAGATTATTAAAATAGATCCTTTCGGTACACAAAAATTTTCGTTCAGTCGCGGAAAACTTGCCGATGTACTCGAATTCGATGTACTGAATTATATTACAAGCAGCAAATCAACCGCAATGTTCAATGTAAAAATCAATCAAACGCATTAATACAAGATGGAAAAAGCAATTTTAATTACGGGCGCTACTGCCGGCATGGGGCGTGAAACCGCCCTGCAATTACACAGCAAAGGCTATGTAGTTTTTGCTTCGGGACGCAACCGCGAAAAACTTATCGAACTCGAAAACAAAGGGCTGAGGATTCTTCAGCTCGATGTAACCGACGAAAAAAGCCAGGATGAAGCACTGGCAACAATTAACGAGCAAGGCTTTTATGTGCATACGCTTATCAATAATGCCGGATATGGTCAGTTTGGTGCCATCGAAGAAATCGACAGCCTGACAGCCCAAAAGCAATTCGATACCAACGTATTCGGATTGGTGCAAATTACCCGCAAGGTGATCCCCGGAATGCGCGAACACCATAGCGGGCGTATTGTGAACATGTCGTCGATAGCAGGAAAAATATCGATGCCGGTTGGTGGATGGTATGCAGCTTCGAAATTTGCACTCGAGGCGCTGAGCGATGCCATGCGCTGGGAGCTGAAACAATTTGGAATACAGGTTGTTATAATCGAACCCGGACCTATAAAATCAGACTTCGGCAAAACTGCCAACACCCAAGTATCGCGCTTTGAGGCGAATCCGAATTACAGCCATTTCTACAACTTTGTCCATAACTTCGACAAACAGTTCAACATTGGGAATACCAGTGAATATGGAGCAAAAATAATTGTAAAAGCTGCTACAATTAAACGTCCGCGAATCCGTTATAGAGTTACATTCTCGGCGAAACTGCTGTATTTTGCTCGTTTAGTTTTCTGCGACCGGCTTTTCGATATGGCAGTATTAAAATATTTTAAAAGCAACAAATGAAAAAGCTTGCAGTACAGTTCTTTTTCACCCTTTGGGCTACTCTCCTGCTCTCTTTGTCAACTTCTTGCGACAGCGACAACGACACACAGCTCAATAATGGCGACTACATAATTTTCGGGCATTACTACGGTGAATGTATCGGCAACAACTGTGTGCTGAACTACAAGCTCACTGCTGATAAACTCTATGAGGACACAAATCATAATTACGCAGGAAATGGTGAGTTCAGTTTTACAGAAATGAGCAACGAAAGCTACATCAGAGTAAAGCATATATTGTCGCTTCTTCCCGATGAGCTGCTGCAAAGTGATAGCCAGACTTTCGGCTGCCCCGACTGCGCAGACCAGGGCGGAATGCTGATACAACTTCGCAAGGATGGCAGCACAAAAACATGGCGCATCGATCAGGATGAAGCAGCTTTGCCCGAATATTTGCACACCGTAATCGATACCATCAACGGCTGTATTGGTGCATTGCATGAATATGCAGCTTTATAATTCTAACGGGTAATTATTGTAACTCCTGATAATTTTTTTTTGTTACATTAATTTGAATGAATTATCATGTTGGTAAATTTTATAATACATTTTCAATCAATAATTATTAACTTTATTGCACGAAAAATCAGTAAAAATGGAAAATCAAATTTCAGAAACCAATCAGAACGAAATTGTTTGCAAGCAATGCGCTGCTAAGCTGAGATACAAGCCGGGGACAACCATGCTTGTATGCGATTTCTGTGGATTCGAAAACGAAATCGAAATCAAGTCGGAGCCGGTTGAAGAGCTTAATTTCGAGGAATGGCTTGCCAAAGCTGAACAGGGCGACGGTACCGTAGAGGTACATGCTGTGTTGTGTAATGCCTGTGGAGCAGAGATCAGTATGCCCGAGAATGTGGTATCCGATAATTGTCCGTTTTGCGGTAATCATCTTGTAATTACTGCTGAGTCGCATAAAAAGCTGCTGAAACCAAAATCGCTGCTGCCTTTTAAAATCGATCAGAAGACTGCGCTTTCAGCTTATGAAAAATGGCTCCGTAAATTATGGTGGGCACCTCCCGGATTAAAACAATTTGCCCGTATCAGTGAAAAAATCAATGGAATATATATCCCTTATTGGACATACGACAGCGACACGCATACCAAATATACAGGCAAGCGTGGCGACGACTACACCGAAACCGAGCGTTACATCGACGACGACGGAAAATCACAGACACGAACGGTAACCCGCACTCGCTGGACTGCAGTGAAAGGTGCTGTCGATGTTTGGTTCGACGATGTTTTGGTTCCTGCAAGCAACGCCCTCCCATCCAAAATAATCGAGAAGCTTGAGCCATGGGACGTCAAAGAGTTAATTCCTTTCGATGGTAAATTTCTTTCAGGCTTCAGAACCGAATCGTATCAGGTTACTGTGAAAGATGGATTCGATAGAGCAAAAAACAAAATGGAACCGGTAATACGGACCCAGATCATTAAACAAATTGGCGGCGACCGGCAAACCATTTCGACAATGAACACCGATTATGCAAATATCACTTTTAAGCACGTCCTCCTTCCCTTGTGGATAAGTGCCTATAAGTATAAAAACAAAAGCTACCGTTTCCTCATAAACGCCCGTACCGGAGAAGTCAGCGGTGAACGTCCGTACTGCTGGTGGAAGATTGCATTGGCAATACTTGCTGCCATTGGCATTCTGGTTCTATTATTCTATTTGGTAAAATAATTATTAATAAACAATACGATGAAAAGGATTTATGTATTTGCCGTAATTGCAATGGGTATAACCATTGTTGATTCCTGTGGGGGAGCAAAAAAAGAAACCAACAAGGAAACCCCAAAACCACTGACTGAAATGCAAAAGAAAGTAGCTTCGTATGCCGAGGTAACACTCACCACCGATCTAAGCAAATTATCGGATCGCGACAAACAGATGATCAAAAAGCTTATTGAAGTAGCCGATATTATGGATGAACTGTTCTGGCTCGATGCTATAGGCGATAAAAACGAGTTTCTGTCGTCGATTAAAGATGCCGATACAAAGCGTTTTGCAGAGATAAATTATGGTCCGTGGGACAGACTCGATGGCGACAAACCATTTGTGGAAGGCTACGCCGAAAAACCCCTTGGAGCCAATTACTATCCAAAAGACATCACCAACGAAGAATTCGAAGCATGGGATAATCCCGATAAAATGAACTGGTACAGCGTGGTACGACGCGATGACGACAACAAGCTAAAGCTCGTGTATTACCATGAGATATATGCTACCCAGATTGCAAAAGCCGCAACATTAATCGAAGAAGCTGCTGAATTATGCGACAATGCTGGGTTTAAAAAATACCTTCTACTTCGTGCAGAAGCATTACGTACCGACAACTACTTCGATTCCGATATAGCATGGATGGAAATGAAGGACAACCCTGTTGATTTTGTTGTAGGTCCCATCGAAAGCTATGAAGATGGCTTTAAAGGTGCCAGAGCAGCACATTCAGCTCAGATTTTGGTAAAAGACGTGGAATGGAGCAAAATGATTGAACATTTCAACGCTGTGTTACCTGAGTTGCAAATGAGCCTACCTGTACCGGAAAACTATAAAAGCGAAAAACCTGCTGCCGGTGGCGACATGAACGTGTATAATGTAATCTATTATGCCGGCGATTGCAATTCAGGCGGTAAGAATATTGCCATTAACCTGCCTAACGATCCGAAAGTACATGCTGTAAAAGGCAGCCGCAAGCTTCAGCTGAAAAATGCCATGGAAGCCAAGTTCAACAAAATACTGGTTCCCATTGCAGAATTACTCATCGACGAAAGCCAGATGAAACATATTAAGTTCGAAGATGCCTTCTTCCAGAATGTTATGTTTCATGAAGTGGCTCATGGTTTGGGAGTGAAATATACAATTCACGGTAAAAAATCGGTGCGCGAGGTACTCGAAGCTTACTACAGCCCTATTGAAGAAGCAAAAGCCGACATTGCCGGCTTATATATGGTTACTAAACTCTACGAAATGGGTGAATTCCCGGGTAAAGACCTAATGGATAATTATGTTACATTCCTTGCAGGTATCTTCCGTTCAGTTCGTTTTGGAGCCTCTAGTGCCCATGGAAAAGCCAATATGATTGAATTCTACTACCTCAAGGAAAGAGGCGCATTCGTAAGGGATCCCAATACCGGCAAATACAAGGTCGATTTCGAAAAAATGAAAAAAGCAGTTGCTGAACTCGTTCATGATATTATCCTGATGCAGGGAGATGGGAATATTGCCCTTGCCGAAAAATGGGTAAACGAAAACGGAAAGGTTGGCGAAGAACTTCAGAAAGATCTTGATAAAATTGGAAACGCCGGAATCGCAAAAGATATTGTTTTCGACCAAGGAGTTGATGTGCTTGGTTTAAAATAATCAATCGGTCAAGCTGTAAAACCTGAAGGGGTAATTTATAAGACCTTGTGGCTCCTAAGAGCGACAAAATCACACGTCATTGGTAGGAATCCGCAGGATAAGACGAAGCAATCTGCATTTAAGTGTGATGCATTAACCGCCTCTGTAGTTATAAATTGCGTCACTGCGTTCGTAATTTCGTTTTGGGAGCCCGTCTTTGCAAGGATTGAAAACCCGAAGCAATCTGCATTTACGGGCACTTCGAGAACCTCAGTGTCCGTAGGGTAACAAAGCAATCTGTATTTACGGGATACAAAGCAGCAATGGATTATATAGTCATCCTTCGATTAACCAGAATGATAGTATAGACCTTATATTACGAACGGATGTTTCAATTTGCAAATGGCAAAAAAAAACCTCCGCTTTCACGGAGGTTTTTAATGTTATGCCCGACACTATTGTCTGTCGAAGATCATCTTACCGTTATATACACCTTGTTCGGTGGTCAAGCGGTAGAAGTAAACTCCAGGTGATAATGAAGTACCGTCAAATTCCACCCTGTATTCTCTACCTTCTTCAGAATTACCATTGAATAAAGTAGTAAGCTTTTTGCCTGAGATGTCGTAAACATCCAGACTAACTTTGCTGCTAAATGGCAGAGTGAATACAATATTAGTAATATCAGAGAACGGGTTCGGGTAATTCCTGATATTCACATTTTGCAGTGTCAAATTATCAGTATTAGTCTCAGATTCTTTTTCGAACGTACAGCTACCACAAGTCGGGTTCAGGTACCAATAGTTGTTCTGCATCGATTGAATTTCTTTTGCAATGAACACTCCTTTGTAAACCCCGGCGCGGGTAGTGCGTGAATCTTCGGCCTTAAACACATAGTCAATTCCCGTGATACGACCAAGATAGAACATACCAGTTACATAAGCTCCCGGGCGGAACGTTACGTTGTCTTCAACATAGAATACAACACCGAGTTCCTCCGGATTAAGAGTGATATTCTTCTCTGATTCTACAACACCTTTAATTCTCATCTTAGTGCATTGTGAAAAGTGGGTAACAGAATTTTCTTTCAGTTGCAATTTTCCTGAAATGTTAACCTCAGGAGCAGTGAAGATAACCTCGTTGTTTTTACCAATAATCACATCTTTGTAGCTTGTTCCATTGATTTCAACTATACCCGGTGTATTATCAGGAATATTCAGATTTAGGTTCGATACATTGGTATTTTCTTCGAAAACGGGCAGAATAACTTGTGCAGGTGAATTGTATTTAGTTGCAACTGAACTTGACCCATCAACATTTATAACATCAGCCATTGCAAAAGTACCATCTTCAACTACCAGTGAAGCTTCTTTAACTTCAATTTTGCCATCATTCAGTTTAAATACTCCAAGACCACCACTGTTAACCGTAGTATTGCGTATTTCAATCTTATCTCTGGCAATCATGGTGTATGACGACAACCATGTGTTGGCTTCGAGATTCAGTTCCAGATCGGCATAGGCTGAACATCCAAGTACATTGGTAACTTCAACCGAATATATACCCGATGTGTTGGTGTAGATTATTGCATCGGTTTCGTCAGTTGACCAGAGTACAGGCTCAACATAATTTCCAGAAATCACTGCAGAAAGTTGAATTTGGTCACCATCGCAGAACGGATCGCTTGATACAATTTCAATACTGAGAGGTCCGCTACGGGTTACGTTTTGCTTGCAATAGCCGATGTAACCGTTGGGATAGATAACTCTCCAGGTAACCTGCGTTGTTCCAACAGGGAATTTAGCCGGTTGATTATTTGTCACCGAAAGAACTCCTGTGTGGGGCGGAATCATGCTCAAAAGATTGAATACTGAGTCATCGTTGCAAACAATGATATCTTCAGGACACTCGAAAATTCCCGGATCTTCAACCGGCGGGCAGTTGTTGCAATCGATGTTCAGATAGAAATTAGTGTATTTACCTACTCTTGCACTTCTGGCAACATACATACCAGTAAATACAGCTGGATTTGTCAGCTTTGAATCTTCAATTATCAAGCGGTGACGGGCTGTATCATTTCCAGTATCTCCCAGGAAGAAGAATCCGTTTACATGAGCACCTTCTTTGAATGTTACATCATGATCAATATACCATTTAACCGATACATTGTCTGGGTTTATATTAACATTTTTGCGACATTCAAACTTATCCTTCAGGCGCACTTTACCACATTGCAGGAATTTCACAGTAGCACCGTCTTCAAGTTGCATTTTTCTCTCAATATTTACAACAGGCTGTGTAAATACAGCAGTTGCATTTTTACCCACTTTCACCTCTTTATACAAGGTATCGGTCAGATAAACTGTTGTATTGTTGGGAACATGCACTGTAAGCGAACCTGTGTAAGGCATTGGCTCAAATACAGGCCATGGCACATTTGCCGGAGCCAGGAATTTAGTTTCAATCGTACTTGTAGCATCAGTATGGATGGTCTTGGCTTTCCCGAAGGTGCTTGCACCAGCGATGGTAGTATATTCTCTGGCTTCAATTTTACCATCTTTTACTTTCTTAACACCTACCCCACCACTGTGAACAGTCGTACGCTTGAATTCAGCACGGTCTTTAACAAGAATCACATAACCCTGAGCAACAACAATTGTCTGCACCTGATCAACTGCAGCGTTGCCGCAATTGTCAACCAACGACCATGTACGGGTAATCACTCTTGACCCATAACATGAACCGGTAATCTGTGAATCAACATATGTAGCATCAATACCTGTTGAACAATTATCCCATTCATCCACAACATCTCCCGTGTTCTCAGGTGATACATCGAAGTTGTTGTAATCGTCGGCCGTAATTGTGATGTCAGCAGGAGCAGTAAATGTTGGCGCAGTGTTATCGAGCACTGTAATTATCTGAACTTGATCAGCAGCAGCATTATAATTTACATCTGTCAGCGACCAGGTGCGTGTAATAATATAAGTTCCTTCACATGGACCGTCTGCAATTACATCAGTATAAACTGCCTGAGGAGTTTCGCAATTATCCCATTCGTTGGTTACATCGCCTACGTTACCAACTGAAATGTCGTAATCGCAATTAGAATCTGTGTAGATTGTAATATCATCCGGACGGGTAAAGGTTGGTATAATGTTATCTTCAACCTTTACTAATGCTTCACATGTAGAATTATTACCATGAATATCTGTAACAGTAAGTATTACCGTATTATCTCCAACATTTTCACAAATAAACGTATTCGGTTCTACTGTCATACCGGCTATACCGCATGCATCCCATGATCCGTTGTCAACATCGGCTGGTACTATGGAAGCATTTCCGCTGTGATCCAACTGTATGGTGATGTTCTTGCAGATGGCATCGGCAGGTACAAGGTCTTCTACCGTTACCGTTGATTCGCAGCTCGATACATTGCCATGGATGTCGGTTACCGTGAGAACTACGGTGTTGTCACCATATTCTGCACAGGTGAACGTATTCGGTTCTACTGTCATACCGGCTATTCCGCATGCATCCCATGATCCGTTGTCAACATCGGCTGGTGCTATGGAAGCATTTCCGCTGTGATCTAACTGTATGG
>JAGOLH010000006.1:67896-73634 GCA_017994175.1 Bacteroidales bacterium
CTATGGAAGCATTTCCGCTGTGATCTAACTGTATGGTAATGTTCTTGCAGATGGCATCGGCAGGTACAAGGTCTTCTACCGTTACCGTTGATTCGCAGCTCGATACATTGCCATGGATGTCGGTTACTGTGAGAACTACGGTGTTGTCACCATATTCTGCACAGGTGAATGTATTCGGTTCTACTGTCATACCGGCTATTCCGCATGCATCCCATGATCCGTTGTCAACATCGGCTGGTGCTATGGAAGCATTTCCGCTGTGATCCAACTGTATGGTGATGTTCTTGCAGATGGCATATGAAGGTTGTGTATCTTCAACAGTAACAGTAAAGCTGGAGGTTGTTGTATTTCCGTATGCATCAGTCAAAAGGAATGAATTCATTGTAGTGCCAACAGGGAAGAAACTACCGCTTTCCAAACCTGCGGTCTGTACCAGGGTGTAATCCGGACAATTGTCGCTGGATCCTACTGTGTATTCAACTACTGCCCCACAGGCATCAACATCGTTGCTTACTACAATATTCTCAGGACATGTGATTACCGGAAGCTCTGTGTCGTTTACTATTACACTGAACATGTATTCAACAAAATTGTCCGATGCATCTATCAGTACAAAAGTGTTTTCTGTAACTCCTACCGGGAATACTGAACCACTTTCAAGTCCTGTCGTCTGTATCAATACGTAATCAGGACAATTATCCCAGGTCTCTACTTCGTAGTTTACTACAGCTCCACATACCTGTGCATCGTTCTCTACTGTTATATCCGACGGAATGGTAAGTATCGGGTAATCGATATCGTATACAACTACATCAAAACTGCAGCTTACTGTGTTCGAACTGGCATCGGTTATTACAAAGGTGTTCGTCGTTGCTCCTACTGGGAATAATGAACCACTCGGTAAACCTTCTACCTGTGTTATCGCAACCCCAGGACAATTATCTGTGAAGGGTACACTATATTCTATTACTGCTCCGCAGAAAAACTCATCGTTAACGGTCTCGATACTGCCCGGACAACTTACTTCCGGCAACTGTGTGTCGTTGACCGTTACGTCGAACGAACAGCTTACTGTGTTACCCGATGCATCCGTTAATACATAGGTATTGGTCGTTGTGCCTATCGGGAATACAGAGCCACTTTCCAAACCTGCGGTCTGCACCAGGGTGTAATCCGGACAATTGTCGCTGGATTCTACTCTGTACTCTACTACTGCCCCACAGGCATCAACATCGTTGCTTACTACAATATTCTCAGGACATGTGATTACCGGAAGCTCTGTGTCGTTTACTATTACACTGAACATGTATTCAACAAAATTGTCCGATGCATCTATCAGTACAAAAGTGTTTTCTGTAACTCCTACCGGGAATACTGAACCACTTTCAAGTCCTGTCGTCTGTATCAATACGTAATCAGGACAATTATCCCAGGTCTCTACTTCGTAGTTTACTACAGCTCCACATACCTGTGCATCGTTCTCTACTGTTATATCCGACGGAATGGTAAGTATCGGGTAATCGATATCGTATACAACTACATCAAAACTGCAGCTTACTGTGTTCGAACTGGCATCGGTTATTACAAAGGTGTTCGTCGTTGCTCCTACTGGGAATAATGAACCACTCGGTAAACCTTCTACCTGTGTTATCGCAACCCCAGGACAATTATCTGTGAAGGGTACACTATATTCTATTACTGCTCCGCAGAAAAACTCATCGTTAACGGTCTCGATACTGCCCGGACAACTTACTTCCGGCAACTGTGTGTCGTTGACCGTTACAGTTTGGCTGCATGAAGCAGTATTTCCAGCGTTATCATACACAGTCCAAACAACTGTTGTGACGCCTTTATTAAATGTTGCAGGTGCATTATTTGTAACACTTGCCACTGAGCAATTATCACTGGTGGCTGGAGTACCAAGTGCAACTCCGGTTGCATAGCATACATCAGTATCAGTACTGATAACAACAGGTGATGGGCAGCTTATTGTTGGCTTGGTGGTTTCAACGTTTACAGTAACACTGGCTTCAACTGGACTTCCACAATCGGCAGTTACCCTTGCATAATAGGTGCCGGGGCCTTTTACAATGCTAAGGCCTGTACCATAATTTGTACCTGTTCCATTCGGTCCTGACCACCAGGTTACAATAGCATTGGTGCCAACAACTCCGTTTGCAGCCAAAGTAGTTGTACCATTAGCACAAATGGGGTTTTGAGATACCGAAATAGAGGTGATTCCTGCGTTAGTTTTGGAGCCAACTGAAATGTATGCTTCGGCTGCACCACAATCTCCGGTTACTCGTGCATAATAGGTACCGGGACCCTTTACAATGCTAAGGCCTGTGCCATAATTTGTACCCGTTCCATTAGGTCCTGACCACCAGGTTACTACGGCATTGGTGCCAACAACTCCGTTTGCTGTCAGGGTTGTGGTTGCAGATGGGCATATTGGGTTTGCTGCTGCTGTAACAGATGTGATAGCAGGGTTAACTTTTGCTCCTACCGTAATAGATGCTTCAGCAGAACCGCAATCACCGGTTACTCGTGCATAATAGGTACCGGGGCCTTTCACAATGCTGAGACCTGTACCATAATTTGTACCCGTTCCATTCGGTCCTGACCACCATGTTACTACAGCATTGGTGCCAACAACTCCGTTTGCTGTCAGGGTTGTGGTTGCAGATGGGCATATTGGGTTTGCTGCTGCTGTAACAGATGTGATAGCAGGGTTAACTTTTGCTCCTAAAGTAATAGATGCTTCAGCAGAACCACAATCGCCGGTTACTCGTGCATAATAGGTTCCGGGACCTTTCACTATGCTAAGGCCAGTACCATAATTTGTACCCGTTCCATTCGGTCCTGACCACCAGGTTACTACGGCATTAGTACCAACAACTCCGTTTGCTGTCAGGGTTGTGGTTGCTGTTGGGCATATTGGGTTCGCTGCTGCCGTAACAGAAGTGATAGCGGGGTTAACTTTAGAATTCACAGTAACAGAAGCCTGTACCGGAGTACCACAATCGCCGGTTACTCGTGCATAATAGGTTCCGGGGCCTTTCACTATGCTAAGGCCAGTACCATAATTTGTACCTGTTCCATTGGAACCTGACCACCAGGTAACTACGGCATTAGTACCAACAACTCCGTTTGCTGTTAGAGTTGTAGTTGCAGATGGGCAAATTGGGTTTGCTGCTGCTGTGGCCGAGCCGATGCCAACATTATTTTTCACTGTTACAGCAACGCTTGCTGAGCTGCTATAGCAGCCCGAAACGTTTGCAGAGGCATTGTATCTGACATAATATGAAGAAATTGCACCTGCGGGAGGCGTTACTGTTGTAGAAAACACCGTCTGCCCTGATGAAGGCGAAAAAGTTGCGAAAGGTGTACCATTCATACTGGTTGCAAACTCTACAATGCCTCTCATATTGACTGCACTTGGGAAAGTTGCTGTCAAAACTACAGAAGTTCCCGGACATATATTATTGGCACTTGCAGTAAGGCTGGTTGGTGCCTCATTGTAGTAATCGCTGATAAGGACAGTGTTTGAATAAACCGTTGGGCAAACTCCGTTGGTAACTGTAACTCTCATCCTGTCAGCAGTGCCATCGCTAGATGAAATCTGTTTGGGGAAACAGCACGTACCAGATGCAGAGCCGCTAACCCAAGAGTTCCATACCCCATTATTACTACCCCACTGCCAGGTTGGTGTCCCTGTGTAACCACTCACGGTAACAGCAGGGGAGAACGAACCATCCGATGAACAGAATTTCACCGGTCCGGACGTGCTAAGGTTTCCTATAACTGAATTAGCATCAACTTGAGTAGCAACAGGATTAGTGTAATACGTACAAGGCCCGTTTGTAAAAACACCCCGCACATACAATGTACCTGTACTTGAAGTCCAGTTGTATGGATTTGTATTTCCCCAGTCATTCCAACTACCTCCTGTACCATTCCATTGGTATTGGAATCTTACAAAATTACCGTTCGTTGGGTATGCATTGTATGATACTGTTGTACCTGTACATACCTGAGCTGACGAAACAGTGATATATCCCGAAGGTGTTGTATAATTCACTGAAGTTGTAATCGTTCCATTGCTGCTATAACCTTCCGATATAATATAATAGGTACCTGCTCCGGAGAAATAGTACCGAATAGATGATAATGCAGAAGAACATAGCGGTCCGTAATCATCGTTATAAGTAATTTCAGAGCTTCCATTCCAAAGGTGCATGTATGTATCCCAATATGTAGATGTATTACAATGACTAATGTCGACATAACCGGCCTGAGGAACATACATTGAGTACCATATATCGTTCCCTGAATGATTTGTGGGACCTGCATAATTATTTGCATAACAAGAGGCTCCTGAATTTACAGTGCTGGAAATTGTATTGCAATTAACAGTTCCAAGACTAATAGCGTTTGATTGGGAATTACCGACAGGATTCAATACTGAAACCGTAGTTGTTGCATCGTAACAGGTGGGGTTACAATTTGCAGCACAATTCGACCAAGCGCGTCTTAAATAAGTATAAGTACCTGCTACATTAGGAGTGTTGGTAATTGTTTGACTGTTGTTCTGACCAAGGTACTCCCATCCTCCTCCCTGATTATTATTCCTGTACCATTCAATATAAAGTGTACCACTACCACTTGTGGCATTAACTGAACTATTGATAGTAACTGAATTTCCAAGGCATATGCTGCTGGAAGATGGTGCAATGCTTCCGGCAGTAACCGAATTCGAAAGAACGTTAATATAAACCGATGCAACGGATGAGTACTGGGTGGCACTTCCTCCATAGGCAACATACCTTAAATAATAATACCGGCTGGTTGTTGGATAAACCGTAACCGATGCAACACCCGAAGCAACATCAGTCCCACCAGAAGTGGTTCCCCACTGGCAATCCATGTATACATCATCAACCAAACCACTGTTGGCTGACAAAGTTACCGCTGCCCCTGAGCATACAGTCGTGGCAGAAGCTGTTATGGTTGGGTAATATGGGATTGCCCGGTATTTAATGTATCCACCGGTAGAGTTGCTGGTGCAGTTGTACTGACTCATAAGCAACCTGACACTGGTTGTTCCGGCGCGATACGATATTAACGATGTGTTTCCGTTATAGTCATCGTTGTATGCAAGCGCATATCCGCTTGTACAGGTATTACTGGGAAACAAGGTCAGCTGAGTATCGTAACTTGTGCCGTTGGAACTGAACTGCGAAATATAATTCGAGTTCAGGGTCCAGTAACTGTACTCAGAACCATACACTGCCGAGGAGCGTGTAGCCCAGCCAATGTTGGTAACTGTGGTTGTTCCCGAAGGATAATTGCTGCCGCAGTTATAACACTGAGCGTCAACATTAACATAGTTCAATAGCAGCAGCACTGTGGCAGCTAAAGCGTAAAGAACTTTTTGCACCGGATTCTTTGCGTTTTTCATAGTGGTATTATTTTGTGTGTTATTTGTTTTCATATTCTGGGTTCTAATTCTGCTTAATCAGTTTTCTATATAAAGCAGGGTCTGTGCCTTGCAACCAATCTAAATGCCTGTAATAGAACTCAGGCGCACTTTTTTTAAGTCTTTCCAGTTCTTCAAGGTACAAATCCCGCTCAGTATCCTTTACCGATTCTAAAAAATTCTGCCTCGATTCGAAATCAGCCTCTGAAGTACTTCCGTTTACCGCGTTATACTCATCCGGATATTTCTTAATCCATTC
>JAGOLH010000059.1 GCA_017994175.1 Bacteroidales bacterium
GTGTATTTCACTTTTTGTTTTTCCATTAACTGAACACCATATTCAGAGGTTTTCTTTCTACGTTTATTCAACCCATGAAATCCGGGAGGATAGTTCTTTTTATCGAGATATTTATCCGGACCGAAGATCGGTTCTCCAAACTTCCTTGCAATTTTACTCTGTGGTCCTCTGTACCTTGCCATACTTTTTTACTGTTTAATATTAATTTTCTGGTTAAACTCTTCTTCTTTTGGGAGGTCTGCAACCATTGTGCGGTAATGGTGTTATGTCAACGATTTCCATTACTTCAATTCCCATATTATGAATGCTTCTAATAGCAGACTCACGACCTGCACCGGGACCTTTAACAAATACTTTAACTTTCCGAAGGCCCAGATCATAGGCAAACTTTGCACAATCTTCTGCGGCTGTTTGAGCAGCATATGGTGTGTTTTTCTTGCTTCCTTTGAATCCCTTTTTACCACTCGATGACCATGAGATTACTTGTCCGTCATTATTGGTAAGTGTTACAATAATGTTGTTGAAAGATGAATACACATGTGCTTGCCCTGTTGGCTCAACTTTAACGACACGTTTTTTGGTTGTTTTAATCTTTTTTGCCATGTTTCAATCAATTATTTAGTGGCTTTTTTCTTGTTAGCAATCGTTTTCTTTTTACCTCTTCTGGTTCTTGCGTTGGTCTTGGTTTTTTGTCCACGTAACGGTAATCCGATACGGTGGCGTATTCCCCTGTAGCAGCCGATATCCTGTAAGCGTTTTATATTCAACTGGACCTCTGATCTAAGCTCACCTTCAAGGCGAAATTCTCCTGCAATACGCCTGATTTCAGCAATCTGGGCATCGTTCCAGTCATCAGCTTTTATATCTAAATCGATACCAGCTCTTGTTAAAATTTCGCGGGCTCTGCTCCGGCCAATACCATAAATGTAAGTGAGGGCTACTTCACCTCTTTTTTTACTTGGAATATCTATACCAGCAATTCTTGCCATTTCTTAATTATATTAATTTGTGTTTAACCTTGACGTTGTTTGTACTTGGGGTTCTTTTTATTGATCACATAAATTCTGCCTTTACGCCTTACAATTTTGCAATCGGCAGATCTTTTTTTCACGGATGTTCTGATTTTCATAATTCACAATATTTTTATTTATACCTAAATGTAATTCTACCCTTTGTTAAATCGTAGGGCGACATTTCAACTCTCACTTTATCGCCGGGGAGAATTCTTATATAGTGCATTCTCATTTTTCCCGAAATGTGAGCAGTAATTACATGTCCGTTCTGCAATTCAACTCTAAACATAGCATTCGATAATGCTTCTGTAATTGTTCCGTCTTGTTCTATCGAGGCTTGTTTAGCCATAAATTCTATTTACTCTCTCTGTTAAGTTCTCTTTCAATTATTTCAAAATTCGATAATATCTCAGCCTTGTCTTTTTTAACGATTACCGTATGCTCAAAATGAGCGCTGGGTTTTCCGTCTGCCGTTTTTATTGTCCATCCATCGTGCATTTGCTTCACTTCTTTTTTACCCATGTTTATCATAGGTTCAATTGCAATTGCCATATTTTCAACCAGTTTAATTCCTTGTCCGCTTTTCCCATAATTGGGTACCTCGGGTTTTTCGTGAAGCTTTCTGCCAATTCCATGCCCAACAAGCTCTCTTACAACCGAAAAACCGAATGATTCGGTATAAGTCTGAATAGCGTGACCAATATCACCCACTCTTTTACCTGCAACTGCTTGTGCAATACCGAGGTACAAGGCTTTTTTAGTAACTTCCAGCAATTTGTCTATTTCTTTGCTCACTTTACCAACTGTGAAAGTGTAGGCTGAATCACCATGAAACCCGTTTTTGTAAACTCCGCAATCAACCGAAACGATGTCACCATATTTAAGGGGAACATCGTTGGGGATTCCGTGCACAACCACATCGTTTACCGAAATGCAAAGCGATTTAGGGTAACCGTTGTAATTGAGAAAACCCGGTACAGCACCATTATCTCTGATAAATTCATTTGCGATTTTATCGAGATAATTTGAAGTTACACCTTCCTTTATTTCGCGGGCAAGCAGTGCGTGTGTTTTCGACACTAACAGGTTGCTTTCCCTCATCAGGACAATTTCTTCGGCTGTTTTAATAAATATCATCAAAGAACGTATAAAACCCTACATTGCAGAAGTATAACTTCCTCTGCCTTTAATCCTTCCTGACTTTGTCAAACCATCGTAATGACGCATCAAAAGGTGGCTTTCTATTTGTTGCAATGTGTCTAAAACCACACCTACTAAAATCAATAAAGAAGTCCCTCCATAAAAACCGGCAAACTGATTGTTGATTCCGGCCAGCATTGCAATGGATGGCAAAATTGCAATAATTGCAAGGAAGATAGAACCGGGCAGGGTGATCCTCGACATTATATTATCGAGAAAATCAACTGTTTTCTTACCGGGTTTTATTCCGGGGATAAAACCGCCGTTCTTTTTCATATCTTCAGCCATCTGTTGTGGGTTAATGGTAACAGCAGTATAAAAGTAGGTAAATACAATGATAAGAACTGCAAAAACGAAATTATACCAGAATCCTGTATAATCGGAAAATGCAGCAACAAATCCACTGGTGGTACTGCTAAAACCGGCAAACATCAGAGGAACAAACATCAATGCCTGAGCAAAAATGATCGGCATTACACCGGCAGCATTAATTTTTAAGGGGATATACTGCCGAACACCGCCATATTGTTTATTACCAACAACCCTTTTTGCATATTGTACTGGAATTCTTCGTACTGCCTGAACCAAAGCAATGGAAAGCATAAATACAACAAACAATGCAACCATTTCTACGAGAAACATTACTAAACCACCGGTTTGCTCTTCAAGGCGGGAAACAAATTCTGCTGCGAATGAAAAAGGTAATCTTGATATTATACCTATCATAATTATCAATGAAATACCATTGCCAATACCCCTATCGGTGATTTTTTCGCCAAGCCACATTACAAACATTGTTCCGGCTGTGAGTATTACTACTGAAGAAAACTTAAACATAAATCCCGTATACAGAAATGCTGTGGCGGGAAGTTGTGAATTCAGATTGGCAATATATGTAGGTGCCTGAAGCAATAATATTGCAACCGTAAGGTAGCGTGTAATCTGATTCATTTTCTTTCTACCACTTTCACCTTCCCGCTGAAGTTTCTGGAAGTAAGGAATTGCAATACCCAACAGCTGTACTACGATTGACGCTGAAATGTATGGCATAATTCCCAATCCAAAAACAGATGCGTTAGAAAACGCACCACCTGAAAACATATTTAACAAACTCAGAACACCATCGGCAGTCTGGGCTTTCAGGTTGGTAAGCTGGCTCGGGTCGATACCTGGGAGAACGATATAGGAACCTAAACGATAAATTGCAATATATCCTAAAGTAAGGAGTATACGCCCCCTCAGGTCCTCAATCTTCCAGATATTCTTAAGTGTTTCTATAAATCGTTTCATCCTTTAAATTTTTTCAGCGATTCCACCAAGAGCTTCAATTTTCTGAACAGCAGCTTTCGAAAAAGCATGCGCTTTTACACTAACTTTTATAGTAAGGTTACCATTACCAAGTATTTTTACTTTGTCTTTTTTTGCAACAAGACCATTTTCGAGCAACAAACCATAGTCGATTGAATCGATTTTACATTTTTCAGCAAGATATTGTAATGTACTAAGGTTGATGGCCTTATACTCAACACGGTTCATATTTTTAAATCCGAACTTTGGGGAAGTCCTTTGCAATGGCATTTGCCCTCCTTCAAAACCGCGGGTTTTCTTATACCCGGAACGGGATTGAGCACCTTTATGTCCACGTGTTGAAGTACCGCCCTTACCAGATCCCTGACCACGACCGATTCTTTTTTTATTCTTTACGGAACCTTTTGCAGGTTTTAAGCTACTTAAATCCATAACTAATTCCCTTCTTTAAATTAAATATTTTCAACTTTCACCAGATGATGCACTGCTTTAACCATGCCTAAAATTTGGGGAGTGGCCTCATGTTCTACAGTTTGATGCATTTTTTTAATCCCCAGTGCAATCAATGTGTTTTTCTGATTTGGCGGACAACCAATTTTGCTTCTTACTTGTGTTATTTTAATTTTTGCCATGTTTAAAAACTTAACCGTTAAAAACTTTTTCAATGTTAATTTGTCTATGCTGGGCGACCGTATTGGCATCGCGCATTTCAATGAGAGCGGCAATGGTAGCCTTCACAAGGTTGTGTGGGTTCGAAGAGCCTTTTGATTTAGCCAAAACGTCGGTAACCCCAACACTTTCCAGCACAGCTCTCATAGCACCACCGGCTTTAACTCCCGTTCCTGAAGAAGCGGGTTTCAGCCAAACCTTTGCGCCACCGAATTTTGCTACCTGCTCATGAGGAACCGTTCCTTTAACAACCGGAACTTTGATAAGGTTCTTTTTAGCATCTTCTACTCCTTTTGCAATAGCAGCGGTAACTTCGCTTGCTTTACCCAAACCGTAACCAACGATTCCGTTTTCGTTTCCAACTACAACAATAGCCGAAAAACTAAAAGTACGTCCACCCTTGGTAACTTTTGTAACTCTCTGTATCCCTACCAGTCTGTCTTTCAGTTCAAGATCACTGGTTTTTACTTTTCTAATGCTACTCGACATATTATTGACTTAAAATTTTAAACCACCTTCTCTGGCGCCTTCGGCCAAAGATTTAACACGACCATGATATAAATAACCATTCCGATCGAAAACTACCTCAGTAATGCCAGCTTCAATGGCTTTTTGGGCAATTGCCTTACCAACCATTTTAGCCTTTATTGTTTTATTTGCATCCTGCTCAGCAATGTTTTTAATCATTGAGGTTGATGCCGCAAGCGTAACACCATTTATATCGTCAATCAGCTGTACACTGATTTGCTTGTTACTGCGATAAACCGTCATTCTGGGCCTTATAGGCGTACCATTAACATGTTTCCGGATACGGTTTTTAATTTTTATTCTTCTGTTCTGCTTTGAAAAAGCCATTGTAATAAATTTTACTTGTTAAACACTAGCTGATTTTCCTGACTTTCTGCGCAATTCTTCATTAACGAACTTAATACCTTTACCTTTATAAGGTTCCGGTTTGCGGAATGAACGTATTTTGGCAGCCACCTGACCCAACAATTGCTTGTCGTGACTTTTCAGTGTAATAATCGGGTTATTTCTCTTTTCTGTTTTGCATTCAACCTGTACTTCTTTGGGCATCATAAATTGAATATGATGTGAATAGCCCAGTGAGAGTTCAAGAATCTGCTCCTTGCTATCGGCTTTATAACCCACTCCTACAAGTTCCTGCTGTATTGTAAAACCCTGAGAAACCCCTTCAATCATATTGGCAATCAAAGCCCTGTACAGTCCGTGACTTGCACGATCGTTCCTTTCTTCGGATTTGCGTTTCACGATTACCTCATTTCCTTGAACTTCAACTTCGGTACTATTGTGTATTTTTTGTGACAGCTCTCCCAAAGGACCTTTCACAGTAACGATATTATCCGAAGTTGTTATAGTAACATTTGCGGGTAATTGTATTGGTAATTTTCCTATCCTTGACATGGCAGTTCTTTTAATAAATATAACATAAAACTTCTCCGCCCACGTTTAGCTGACGGGCTTCTTTATCGGTCATAATTCCCTTGTTGGTAGATAAAATAGCAATGCCAAGTCCATTTAAAACTCTTGGCAGCTCGTTGCTGGGAACATATTTTCTCAACCCTGGTTTACTGATACGGGTAAGATTTTTGATAGCGGGAATCTTACTTACCGGGTGGTATTTAAGAGCTATTTTAATACTCCCCTGTGGGCCATCTTCTTCAAATTTATAATTCAAAATATAGCCTTTCTCGAAAAGCACTTTGGTCATTTCCTTCTTCAGGTTCGACGCTGGTATTTCTACTACCCTGTGTTTTGCCATTACGGCATTTCTGATTCTTGTCAGAAAATCTGCAATTGGATCTGTCATTGTATCTGTCTTTTTTCTTTACCAACTAGCTTTTTTAACTCCCGGAATTAGTCCTTTCGACGCCATCTCACGAAAAACGATTCTGCTTACGCCGAACTGCCTCATGAAACCTTTTGGGCGGCCTGACTGACTGCAGCGATTATGCATTCTTACAGGTGATGCGTTTTTAGGTATATCCTGCAATGCCTGATATTCGCCTTCCTTTTTTAAACGAGCACGCTTTGCGGCATATTTCATCACAAGTTTTTGGCGTTTAACTTCACGCGCTTTCATGGATTCTTTTGCCATATTAATTCTTTTTTAAATTTTTAAACGGGAAACCAAAGTATTTCAATAATGCATACGCCTCTTCGTCGTTTTTAGTGGAGGTTACAAATGTGATATCCATACCCATAATTTTATAGATTTTATCGATATCTATTTCGGGAAATATGATTTGTTCACTAATTCCCAAGGTGTAATTTCCTCTGCCGTCGAATTTGTAGTTAACTCCCTTGAAGTCGCGGATACGTGGTAATGCAATGGCGATGAGTCTTTCGAGGAATTCATACATCTTTTCTCTGCGTAAGGTTACAGTAAGACCTATTGGCATTTTCTTCCTCAGTTTGAAATTCGACACGTCTTTTTTCGAAAGAGTGGTTACCGGTTTTTGTCCTGTAATCATGGTAAGCTCTTCAATTGCAATTTCAAGAATTTTCTTATCGGCTATTGCTTGTCCAAGGCCCTGATTAATAACAATTTTCTCCAGTTTTGGAATTTGCATAACTGATTTATATCCAAATTCTTTCTTTAGTTCAGGAATAACTTCTTCCTGATATTTTTTCATTAGGTTAGGCTTATAATCCATCACTTAATCTCCTCTCCTGATTTTTTTGAATACCGTACTGACTTTTGATTTTTCCCAATTTTGCGACCTGTACGGGTTGGCTTTCCTGTTTTAGGGTCTGCGATCATAAGATTCGAAATATGAACAGCGGCTTCCTTTTTTACAATACCACCCTGGGTATTTTTTGCATTGGGTTTGGTGTGCTTCGATATTAAGTTCACACCCTCAACAATAGCTCTTTCGTCCTCGCGGTTAACGCTGAGAACGCGACCTTGCTGGCCTTTAGATTCTCCGGCTATTACAACAACCGTATCTCCTTTTTTAACATGAAATTTTCTTGACATGGAATATCGGTATTATTTTTATAAAACTTCGGGTGCCAGTGATACAATTTTCATATATTGTTTTTCGCGCAACTCGCGGGCAACGGGTCCAAAAATACGTGTACCTCTGATTTCGCCTGCATTGTTAAGCAACACACATGCATTGTCGTCGAAGCGAATGTAGGAACCGTCCGAGCGACGTACTTCTTTTTTAGTACGTACTATTACAGCCTTAGAAACGGTACCCTTTTTTACGTCTCCACCCGGGAGGGCAGTTTTCACTGCAACTACTATGGTGTCGCCAATGCTGGCATACTTATGCCTTGTGCCTCCAAGAACCCTGATACAGAGAACTTCTTTTGCACCGCTGTTATCGGCAACTATTAATCTGCTTTCCTGTTGTATCATGACTATTTAACCTTTTCAACGATTTCTACTAATCTCCAGTTCTTATTTTTACTTAAGGGGCGAGTTTCCATAATACGAACCACATCGCCTATATCACATGTGTTTTGTTCGTCGTGAGCAATAAATTTCTTGGTTTTGTTCACGAACTTACCGTATTTGGGGTGTTTTTCCTTGCGTTTTACAGCAACAACAATAGATTTTTCCATTTTATTGCTCACGACAACACCAATACGTTCCTTTCTTAAGTTTCTGTTTTCCATATGCAATTGTGCCTATTTTTTATTTTGTAATTGCCTCTTTCTCAATTCAGTATTTAATCTGGCGATCGTGCGTTTCACCTGTACCAACTTTTGCGGATTGTCAAGCGGAGACACCACATGGTTCATTTTCAGGCGAATCAGCGACGCTTTTGTTTCTTCTATTCTTTCGATGATTTCCTTTTCGGATAATTCTCTGATTTCGGTATTTTTCATTACAGCAATTTTATTCGTTAAAATTGTAATCTCTTCTTACAACAAATGAGGTTTTCACCGGAAGCTTCTGAGCAGCCAGTCGCAATGCCTCCTTTGCCAATTCAATAGATACACCATCGGCTTCGAAGAGAATTCTTCCAGGAGTAACTGGTGCAACAAAACCTTCAGGAGCCCCTTTCCCTTTTCCCATACGTACCTCAGCAGGTTTTTTGGTGATCGGCTTATCCGGAAATACCCTAATCCAAATCTGGCCTTCTCTCTGCATTTTTCGAGTTACAGCAACCCTGGCGGCTTCCAGCTGACGACCTGTAATCCATGCTGATTCGAGCGATTTTATGGCAAATGATCCAAAGGCTATTTCATGACCCCTCTGAGCATTACCTTTCATTTTGCCTTTCTGTTGCCTTCTGTATTGTGTCTTTTTTGGTTGTAACATCGCTATAAGTATTTATACAATTATCTATCTTTTTGTATTTCTCTGCTTCTTAATCACTTTTTTTCCTGCGCCTTTAACTTCAATGCTTGGGGATAAATCGCGTTTGCCATAAACCTCACCTCTGCATATCCAAACCTTAACACCAATGAGCCCGGTTTTGGTAAGTGCTTCACCCAACGAAAAATCAATATCAGCACGAAGGGTATGCAATGGTGTTCTGCCCTCTTTATACATTTCGGAACGGGCCATTTCAGCACCGTTAAGTCTGCCAGATACCTGCACTTTTATTCCTTCGGCTCCCATTCTAATGGTTGAGGCAATTGCCATTTTCACAGCACGACGATAGGCAACTTTGCCTTCAATTTGCCGAGCAATATTGTTTGCCACCAAATTTGCATCGAGTTCGGGACGTTTTATTTCGAAAATATTAATTTGAACTTCTTTATTGGTAAGCTTCTTGAGTTCTTCTTTCAAAGTATCCACCTCCTGTCCGCCTCTACCGATAATTATTCCCGGACGGGCAGTTTTAATGGTAATGGTAATCATTTTGAGCGATCTCTCGATTACAATACTCGACACACTGGCTTTAGCCAAACGAGCATTAAGATACCTTCTGATGCTGGCATCTTCGGCTAACTTATCGGCATACTTTCTGCCACCATACCAGTTGGAATCCCAACCTTTAATAATGCCTAATCTATTGGCTATCGGATTTACCTTTTGTCCCATTTAATATAAATTAATTTTCATTTTCAACTATTGTTTCCTGCTCTTCGTGTTCCTGTTCAACCAGATTACGGCTGCCAATAACAACAGTAACATGGTTCGACCTTTTTCTGATCCGGTATGCGCGTCCTTGTGGTGCAGGCTGCATCCTTTTTAATGAGCGGCCTTCGTCAACCGAAATCTCTTTAATATATAATCCGGCTTCTTCCATACGCTTTCCTTCGTTTTTAGCCTGCCAGTTAGCTACTGCCGACATAACGAGTTTTTCCAGTTTGCCTGAAGCAAATTTGTTGGAATATTTCAGGATATCTAAAGCCTTATTCACGTCTTCACCTCTTACTAAATCGGCAACTAACCTCATTTTGCGGGGTGATGTAGGGCAATTGTTGAGCTCGGCAAAACTAATGTTGCGTCGTTCCTCTTTCATTTTTTCAGCCCTGTTTCTTTTTCTAGCGCCCATAATTTATTCAAATATTTCGATTATTTTTTCTTACCACCATGACCTCTAAAAGTTCTTGTCGGAGCAAATTCGCCCAGTTTATGGCCAACCATATTCTCGGTTATGTAAACAGGGATAAATTTATTTCCATTGTGAACGGCAAAAGTATGTCCTACAAAATCGGGTGAAATCATACTGGCACGCGACCACGTTTTAATAACCGACTTCTTGCTCCCTGAATTCATAGTAAGCACTTTCTTCTCAAGTTTTACATCAATAAAGGGTCCTTTTTTTAATGATCTGCTCATACTAATTTTGATTATTTTTTGCGACGTTCCACAATAAATTTATTCGATGGTTTTTTTCTGTCTCTGGTTTTGTAGCCTTTTGCCAACAATCCTTTTCTTGATCTTGGATGTCCTCCGGACGCACGACCTTCGCCTCCACCCATGGGGTGATCAACCGGATTCATCACAACGCCTCTAACGCGCGGACGACGACCAAACCAACGGGTTCTTCCGGCTTTTCCGAGTTTCTCGAGGCCATGATCTGAGTTGGAAACACTGCCAATAGTAGCTTTACATGTTGTGAGTACTTTTCTCGTTTCACCCGAGGGCATTCTGAGAATTGCATATTTCCCTTCGCGCGAAGTTAACTGTCCATAAGTACCAGCACTGCGGGCCAATACGCCCCCCTGTCCCGGTCTCATTTCAATGTTGTGAACAATTGTACCCAGAGGAATATCGGATAAAAACAATGTGTTCCCTATTTCAGGAGCCACGTTTTTACCAGTTTCCAAAACCTGACCTACGTTAATTCCATTTGGCGCGATGATATATCGTTTTTCACCATCTTCATAACATACCAAAGCAATGCGGGCAGTGCGGTTTGGATCGTATTCAATAGTTTTCACAATTGCTTTCACTCCATCTCTGTCGCGCTTGTAGTCAATTATTCTGTAACGGCGTTTGTGACCACCTCCTATATAACGCATGGTCATTCTTCCCTGATTATTACGCCCGCCGGTTTTCTTAATCGGCTCAAGTAGCGATTTCTCAGGTACTATATGGGTAATTTCGTCGAAAGTGCTGATAACTTTGAAACGTTGCCCCGGTGTTGTTGGTTTTAATTTTCTTACAGCCATTGCTATTAAATATTGCTATAAAAATCAATAACTTCTCCCTCTTTTAATGTCACAACTGCTTTCTTGAAGGAATTGGTCTTACCTTTTACAAGCCCTGTTTTTGTGAACCTCGACTTGGCTTTACCTCCATAACGCATTGTGTTTACTTCCATAACCGAAACTCCATACAGCGTTTCAACGGCAGCTTTTATCTGAATTTTATTTGCAGTTTTGTCTACAATAAAACCATATCTGTGGAGCTTGTCGGATTGCGCCATCATCTTTTCGGTAACTATTGGTCTTAAAATTATTTCCATTACAGGTTATTTTTAAGCTATTATTTTCTCCAAAACATCAATCGATTCTTGCTCAAACATTAAAGTTGATGCCCACATAATATCGTAAGTACTTAAATCTGAGGCAGTTATAACTTTAACATTTTTCAAATTTCGAGATGACAAATATATATTATTATTTGGTTCCTTCACAACCAAAATCATTTTTTTATTCGACAGATTGAAATTGTTAACCAAATCGATAATATTCCTTGTTTTAACGTCTTCGAACAAGAGATTATCAACAATCACAATTCCATTGCTGTTGATACGATAGCTAAGTGCCGATTTTCGGGCAAGTTTTTTAACTTTTTTGTTCAGTTTGAAGGAATAATCTCTGGGTTGAGGCCCAAAAACACGTCCGCCGCCTCTGAAAAGTGGGTTATTCATTCCGCCGGCACGGGCACCACCGGTACCTTTTTGCCTTTTCAGTTTTCTTGTACTTGCTGCTATCTCACTTCTTTCTTTTGATTTGTGAGTACCTTGTCGGTTATTGGCCATGTATTGCTTGCATGCAAGGTAAATAGCATGGTCGTTAGGCTCGATGGCAAAAATAGAATCATTCAGATCTATTTCATTGCCCGTTTCCTTTCCTGATTTGTTATATACGGGTAATTTCATTATCTTTCAATAATTAAGTATGAACCAATAGCTCCCGGAACAGAACCTTTAATCAAAACCAGGTTGCTTTGTGGGATAACCTTTAACACTCTTAAGCTTATCATTTTCACTTTTTTGCCCCCCATGCGTCCGGCCATTCTCATGCCTTTAAAAACCCTGGATGGCCAAGATGAAGCTCCCAGTGAACCTGGTGCTCTGCCTCTGTTATGCTGTCCGTGAGTTGCATCATTTACACCGGAGAATCCATGACGGCGAACCACACCCTGAAATCCTTTTCCTTTAGTTATACCAGAAACATCGCAGAATTCACCTTCGATAAAAATACCCACATCGATAATATCGCCAACAACGGGGTCGCGAAGTTCGTCATTCACTCTTATTTTGCCGAATTTTTTGAACTCAACAACCTTTTTCTTGGGAGTAGTTCCTGCTTTGGCAAAGTGGCCTTGCATTGCTTTTGTTGTATGCTTGTCCTTTTTGTCGTCGAAAGCAAGTTGCACTGCTATGTAACCATCCTTTTCAATCGAACGGATCTGGGTTACTACGCAAGGGCCTGCTTCAACAACAGTGCATGGGATATTTTTCCCCTCGGCACTATAGATGGAAGTCATACCAATTTTCTTTCCAATAATTCCTTGCATTGTTTTATTTTTTAAGTATTACATCAAACTTTAATTTCAACTTCAACACCGCTGGGTAGCTCAAGCTTCATTAAAGCATCGATTGTTTTTGCAGTCGTGCTGTAAATATCGAGCAACCTTTTATAAGAGCTCAATTCAAATTGTTCGCGAGCTTTCTTGTTTACAAATGTTGAGCGGTTTACAGTAAAAATTCTTTTGTGAGTTGGCAAAGGTATCGGACCACAAACAATGGCACCGGTTGCTTTTACCGTCTTCACAATTTTTTCGGCTGATTTGTCAACGAGATTGTGATCGTATGATTTCAGTTTGATTCTGATTTTTTGACCCATATTCATAAGCCTGTCCTCATTAATTAAAATGTATATTTATTAGCATTAATAATCTCTTCTTGAATTAGCGCCGGAACTACAGCATAGTGAGAAAACTCCATACTAAAGCTCGCCCTACCCGACGTAATTGTGCGTAATGCAGTAACATAACCAAATTGTTCAGCCAACGGAACTTCGGCTTTAATAACCCTGACCATTCCTCTTGAATCGAGGCCTGTAACCGATGCTCTCCGACGGTTAAAGTCGGCAACTACATCGCCAACATATTCTTCTGGTGTTACAACTTCGGTTTTTGTAATGGGCTCCAATATTACTGATTTTACCTTCCTGCTGGCTTCGCTGAAAGCTTTTCTTGCAGCAATTTCAAACGATAAGGCATCAGAGTCAACCGAATGATACGATCCGTCCAGTAATGAAGCTTTCAGACTGTTTAAAGGATATCCTGATATCGGGCCGTTTTGCATGGCTTCTTTCAATCCTTTTTCTACAGCAGGAATAAATTCTTTCGGAATACTTCCATTTTTAATACAGTTTTCAAACTGCAGACCTGTAAAACCATTCTGCTGTATCGGTTCAAATTTTAGAGTAAGTTCAGCAAATTTCCCCTTTCCACC
Organism: Bacteroidales bacterium; assembly: GCA_017994175.1. GTDB lineage: Bacteria > Bacteroidota > Bacteroidia > Bacteroidales > ML635J-15 > JAGOEF01. Next base: position 13,316 of record JAGOLH010000059.1, read on the forward strand.
GGTTTGTTTACTGAATATCATGTGATATTCAATCGATTCTGTAAGTTCTTCTTTATAGTTAACCCTCGGAGCTCCCTTATTTATTTTCAGTCCGAACTCACGTTTCAACCTATCGGTGATGATGTCAAGATGAAGCTCACCCATTCCACTGATAAGAGTCTGCCCCGATTGTTCGTCGTATTTCACATTGAAAGTAGGATCTTCTTCCTGTAGTCTATTCAGAGCCGAACTGAGTTTTTCGATATCAGCCTGCATTTCGGGTTCAACTGCCATAAGAATTACCGGCTCAGGAAAGTTCATTGCTTCAAGGCTGATCGGCTTGTTTTCATCGCAAATCGTGTCGCCTGTTTTTACGTCTTTCAGGCCTACTACTGCTATGATGTCGCCGGCTTTAGCTTCGTTGATGGGAAGTTGTTTGTTGGCGTGCATCTGAAACAATCTCGATGCCCTATCTTTTTTACCGGTTCTTGAATTATAGATCATTTGACCGGAGCTGACTTTACCACTATATATCCTAACGTATGTAAGTTTTGCGAAAAACGGATCTGAGGCAATTTTAAAACACAGTCCTGCAAATGGTTCGTCCTCAGAGGGGTGCCTTACGGCTTCCTGCTCAGTGCGAGGATTAATACCAGCTACCGCGCTAATATCAGATGGTGAAGGCAGGTATGCACAAATTGCATCGAGCAGCAATTGAACGCCCTTGTTCTTAAACGATGACCCGCAAAGTACAGGAACAAGTTGTCCGCTGATAACGGCTTTCCTCATTGCCAGTTTAAATTCATCGACACTAACCTGTTTGCGATCATCCAGAAATTTTTCCAACAACTGGTCATCGGAAATAGCCATTACTTTATCAATCATGGCTTCACGCATTTCTTCAGCATGTTCCTTCAGATTCTCGGGAACATCTTGAATATCGAAATTTACGCCGAGCGAACCATTGGTATCGTCCCAAACGTATGCTTTATTTGTAATTAAATCAACAACTCCGCAAAAACCATCTTCGAATCCGATAGGAATTTGAACTGCCACAGCATTAGCTCCCAACTTTTCGTTTATCTGAGCAACAACTGACTGAAAATCAGATCCCACCCTGTCCATTTTATTAACAAAGGCAATCCTTGGTACGTGATATCTGTCGGCTTGATGCCATACAGTTTCTGACTGAGGTTCAACCCCGCCTACACCGCAGAATACTGCAACAGCCCCGTCGAGTACTCTAAGAGAACGCTCCACTTCAACAGTAAAATCAACGTGACCGGGTGTGTCAATAATATTAATGGTATATTTGTTTTCGTCATACTTCCAAAAGGCTGTAGTAGCAGCAGAAGTAATCGTAATTCCTCTTTCCTGTTCCTGCTGCATCCAATCCATGGTAGCTGCACCATCGTGTACTTCACCAATCTTATAGTTCACACCGGTATAATACAGAATACGCTCAGTTGTTGTGGTTTTACCCGCGTCAATATGAGCCATAATACCAATGTTTCTGATATGTGAAAGTACTTCAGGCATGGGAGTATTTAAAATCTGAAGTGTGAGAATGCCTTATTAGCATCTGCCATACGGTGGGTATCTTCCTTCTTCTTAAAAGCAGCTCCTTCGTTGTTGTAAGCAGCAATGATTTCAGCAGCCAGTTTCTCTGCCATACCTCTTCCACTCCGTTTACGGGCAAAGCCTATCATCCACTTATGGCTAATTGAAATTTTGCGGTCTTCCCTAATTTCGGTAGGAACCTGAAACGTTGCTCCACCAATTCTACGGCTTTTTACCTCGACCTGTGGGGTAATATTATCAAGTGCTTTTTTCCAGATATCAAGGGGTGCATCTTCTGAGTCCTTCATTTTCTTCTCAACAATATCAAGGGATTCGTAAAATATCTCAAACGATGTCGACTTTTTACCACTCCACATCATATCGTTAACAAAACGTGTGACCCTAACGTCATTATATTTAGGGTCTGGCAATATCAATCTTTTCTTTGGTCTAGTTTTTCTCATACCTTATTATATATAAGCTATTAATTATTTCTTTTTTGCTGCTGCAGCTTTTTTCTTTTTGGCTCCATATTTTGAACGACGCTGCTTACGGCCGTCAACACCAGCAGTGTCGAGAGCACCTCTTACAACGTGATACCTAACACCCGGAAGATCTTTAACCCTACCACCTCTTACCAGAACAATGGAGTGCTCTTGCAAATTATGGCCTTCACCCGGAATATAAGCATTCACCTCTTTACCATTTGTTAAACGCACTCTGGCTACCTTACGCATAGCAGAGTTCGGTTTTTTTGGAGTCGTAGTGTAAACACGTGTACACACTCCCCTACGCTGTGGACATGAATCTAAAGCAGGAGCTTTACTTTTGTCTATCAAAGCCAGCCTGCCTTTTCTTACTAACTGTTGTATTGTTGGCATACAAACACTCTTTTAATAATTTAAAAATTTCTGTTTACAAATTGGACTGCAAAGGTAGATTAATTTTTATTTTTAACAATAAAACATGAAAATTTTATTGTTTTTTTCTGTTAGCAGTATTTTTAGCCGTTTTCGAGTTGTTAATAAAATGATTAAATCGAGTGTATTCCCTTTTTTTCGGCATAATTTTAGATTATCAACCTAAAAATTCGAAAAGACATTTGCTTATTAATTCGATTTATGAATTATTTTTGTTGTAATAAAATAACACTACTATGAAATTTCTCACTGTACCAATAGTATCCGCTCTTTTTTGCTGCCTGCTACTTATAAATTCATGCATTGAACCGGTTCCTCCTTCCGATAAGCTTGAAGTTGTATTGGTGTCATCAAATATTACAACCCCGACAACGTGGGCAGGCGATAAGGCTTACGTTATCCAGAGCTCCGACTTCTATGTTGAGGCAGCATTAACCATAGAACCGGGTGCTGTTGTAAAGTTTTCGGGACAAAATGCTTATCTCACACTTGGGGCGGAGGGAGCTATCAATGCTGTTGGCACCAGCGAAAAACCTATTATTTTCACATCACTGTATGACGATGAGCACGGAGGGGATTCCAACGATGACAGCGATGCCACTTCACCACAGGCTAAAGATTGGGGTACCATCGATCTGAATGGTACGCAAGGATCGGTATTCAACTATTGTGAATTTCGTTATGGTGGTAGAGGTGCTACGCCTGAACCAACTCTGAATCTTTCGGCAGACGCAAGTGCCTCTGTTACAAATTGCATGTTCATCGACAATGGAGGTGGTATACGGACATCAGGAAACCTAACCAGTTATATTGGTGTTGTGCACGCTGAAAGTGCCAATAATCAAACAATAATTCGCAATAACCTGTTTTATAGAAATGTTGTTCCATTGGTGATTTTCGCAGAAATCAGTATCGACAATTCGAATTCATTTTCGTACTATGCAAATTCAAACACAATGAATGGTATTTTTGTTAGCGGAGTTACAATGATGAAAACCACCAGCTGGCTTGAAACTGAAGTTGCCTATGTAATTACCTCAGGCGACCTTAGCATTAACGAACCTTATAAACTTGTACTGGGCAACGATGTTGTCCTGAAATTTGTGAACGACAGCCGCCTGAATTGCGGTGGGGGAGAAATAGCTCTGGAAAATCATAGTGGCGACGGAGTATTCTTTACTTCTTATAAAGACGACAATTACAAAGGCGATTCAAACGGTGATGGAGCAAATTCATCGCCAGCCGAAGCCGACTGGATAGGAATTTTTCTTGATGACTATAAAGGTGGGTTTGCCGACTGGCCAAACATCCTCTACAATGATCCGGATGCATTGGTTAAAAGCACAGGGGTAAATTAACTGAACCAGTTTCTATTCAAATCAATATTTCCACCTGATAGAACTATACAAGTGGTTTTATTTTCAAATATTCCTTTATTTTCAAGAACACACGCTAATGGCACTGCAGACGAGGGTTCTATAATTATTTTCATTCTTTCCCATATTAGTCTCATAGCCTCATAAATACTTTTTTCCCTGCAAGTAAGAATATCGTCAACGAAATTGAGAATTAGCGCAAAATTTCTTTCCCCAAGCGAAGTAAGTAAGCCATCGGCAATTGTATCTGGGTTTTCTGACGGAAACCATTTTTTGGCATAGAAAGAGCGAAAAGCATCGTTGGCTTGAATTGGTTCCGCAGCTATAACCCAAATTTTTCTATTCAAGCTTTTTGCTGCAACCGCAGTTCCACTAATTAGTCCACCTCCGCCAACCGGGGTCATCACAATGTCGATATTTTGCTCCGAACGCATTACCTCAGCAATTGCCGTGCCCTGCCCCGACATAATAATATAATCATCGTAAGGATGAATAAAAGCTGCTCCTGTTGCATCGATTACTTCACGGGCCGTGCTTTCTCTCGACATAAGGTTGGGTTCACAAAACCTCACATTCCCAGAATATGCTTTCACAGCTTCAACTTTTACACATGATGAAGTTTTTGGCATAACTATATGGGCCTGAATACCCCTATAAGATGCTGCAAGGGCCAAAGCCTGACCAAAATTTCCTGAAGAGTGGGTACACACGCCATTTTTTGCTTGTAATTCGGACAAGCTGAACACAGCATTGCAGGCCCCGCGAATTTTAAAAGAACCCGCTTTCTGAAAATTCTCACACTTAAACAATATCGTTCCACCCACCATTGAATTAATGGTTTTATTCGATAAAATCGGCGTAACGTGAATGTAGGGTGCAATTCTTCGTGAAGCTTCTGCTATTGTGTTCAAATCAATCATGATAACTCGGGTATAAAAGCTTCGGGGAAATGAGTAATTTTGACGTCACCATTTGCATTTAAAACAACAGAAACAACATCGAATCGGGCTTCAGCGTCATCAGGATAATTTGCCATATAGTCGCCCGCAGCTTCAATTAAGAGTTTTTGCTTTCTTGCATCAACCGATTCTTCAGGTCGCTGCCACTGATCAGAACTCCTTGTTTTTACTTCCACAAACACAATGAGTCCATTTTTTCTAGCAATAATATCAACTTCACGGTGCTGTGAGTGCCAGTTTGTACTAAGTATTTCGAATCCATGGCTGATTAAATACTGCGCTGCCAGCATTTCGCCTTTATTCCCTGTGTCGTTGTGATTGGCCATAAAAAAACCCGGAGTTACCAGGTTTATTCATTATTACATTTTTTACTTCTTCGTAAGCTTACTTGTTTTCATGAGGATTCCATCGGAATATAATCTCACAAAATATACACCTTTTTCCCAAGTGGAACAATCCACAACTAAATTATTGTTGTTTTGAAATTTTTTATCAAGAATTTTTCGTCCGATCATATTATATACCTCAACCTGAAGCTTAGCGCCTTCAACATCGGCAGCATCGATATAGAAAAAACCGTCAGCCGGATTCGGATAAACCGATGTTGCGCTTAGGGTGTTATAGTTTACCGAACTGCTATTAACAACAAAGTCAACATTAACATATGATTCAGGCCCTCCTCCTGAAACAAAAAAGTAATATCTCATCGAAGTTGTACCTGAATTACCCTGACAATGGTAATGGGCCGTAAATTTGTGAGCTTCATCAGTAGTTGCTCCTGCTGCCAAAGTATAAGGAGGTGCCGAAAAAGTGTTGCTGGGATAACATGTAGTGTTCCAGCAAATATCGCTCATTGTATTGGGTATAACTGAAATCTCTTCTTTCCGACATCTGACATCAAGACTTGCAGAAGTGTTGTTCTGAATATAAAAATATATTATCGCAGAATT
>JAGOLH010000120.1 GCA_017994175.1 Bacteroidales bacterium
TGCCAACACTTATGATTGGTAGGTTTCAGAATACCCTGCATGAAATCAACAGCGATTTTGTTACTGAAAACAATGTGCAGGTAGTTAGAAGGAATAGTGGTGGAGGGACTATCTATACCGACCCATCAGCATGGCAATTCAGCTTTATTACATGGAAGAATCAAGGGGAAGCGAAAGATTTTCAGATGTTCACCAAACCTGTGATCGAAGCACTCAAGCAGCTTGGCGTACCAGCCGAATTCAATAACCGCAACGATATTCTGGCAGTTAATAAAAAATTCTCAGGTAATGCCCAGTTCAGCACCCGTGACCGTTTTCTGCATCACGGTTCAATACTCTACGATACCAATATCGATAATCTTGTAATGGCACTGCACGTTGACGATGAAAAATTTATTTCAAAGGGCATAAAATCAGTAAGGGAGCGGGTTACTAATATCCGGCCATTTATGACAACCGATATGACAAGCGAAGAATTCAGCAAAGCAATGAACCGCCTGCTTGCATCCGAAATGGAGGAATGTGTGTTAAGCGAAAAAGATTTGCAGGTAATAGAGCACATCCGCGCTTCAAAATTTAATTCATGGGATTGGAATTACGGGCACTCACCGGAATTTAATATGAAGAAATCGCAACGATTTGAAGGTGGTAAGGTTGAAGTGAATCTCATGGTAAAAAATGGTGTAATACAACAATGCAGTATTCAAGGCGATTTTTTTGCTCATTTCGATATCGGCGACCTTGAAAAAAGCATTGAAGGCATTAGGCATCACCCAGACGACGTTCTTGAAGTGTTGCAAAAATCGTATGTAAATGGAATGATCTATAAAGTAAATATTAACGAATTAGCCAGTTTGTTTTTTTAATTTTACTATGGTTCTATATTATTGATATTATGTTCGTTGTATATGTTTAAATCAAGCATAGCATTAATTAAATTAAAGCATTCATACTCATAAATATTAAGTAGTGTTATTTCGGTTTCTTTTATAAACCCATTCGAGACCAACTGCATCCTTTTTGTTCCGTTGAGAAGAAAGTGGGATGGGGTAAAATAACTTCCGTCTTTTTTAAACACAATATTGCTAAATGAGGTGTCTGTAATAAATCCGTTTTTGCAGATCAAAATGTCATCGCAATTTTCTCGTAACATCAACAGACTTGTCAACCGAGAGCGCTCTTCATATTTATAACTGTAGTCAATAGTATTGTCGTGTACTATTTTTAGCGATTGCACCGGTTTCGCAATATAGGGTTCGGCAGATATAGAGTAATCGTTGTATGTGTAGACAATCCTCATTTTGTAAATATTTGCACCTTTACATTTAGATTTGACAACCTGTTGCGCTGCAATATTTATGTGATTCAGTAACACGGTATTATGAAAAGATCTGTAGTGATAATTTAACGTCTTCGCCATGCGCGTCAGATGTAAATCGAAGTTAACCAATTCACCATTCACTATTTTTATAGTTTCTAAAAACATGGCGGAGATGCTATATATATTTTTTTCAAGGATTCATGCCACTCGCTTTTGCATTGGCTGTTTATGGTTATCCCTCCACCGCTGCGATAGTACAGCCTGCCCTGATCATTTTCGATAAAACGAATCATTACTGCAGAATCGAGGCTATTGCCGTTGAAATACCCAAAAACTCCCGTGTAATAACCACGGTTTTCACCTTCGCTTTCGTGAATAATTTTTAGTGTTGACTGCTTTGGTGCTCCTGAAACTGAACCGGCCGGTAATAAAGTAAAGATAATATCCCCCAGGTGGCTTTGATAGTTTTCCGGTAGCGTTCCCTCAATCTCTGAACTCATTTGTAATAAGTGCCCCCGGTCGGTATATAATGGTTCAATATATTTAAAGCGCCTGACTGAAATATTTGATGCAACCATCCCCAGGTCGTTTCTGATTAAATCGACTATGGTGTTGTGCTCACAATCTTCTTTGTAATCGTTCGCCAATTGCAAATACGCTTCTCTGCTAATTGAATCAATGGTGCCTTTCATTGGATTCGATGAGATTGTTCTATCCTTAATATACACAAACCTTTCGGGTGAAAACGATACAAATTGGTTCCTGTAGTTGATACCATAGTACGACCAACTTTGCGACAGAAGTTCGCTAAGACTGATATTCAGAGAAATACGTGTTTTAACGGTTAAATTACACAGATAGCTATCTCCATTTGTAATGGCATTTTGTACCTTCCTGAATTTTGCTTCATAGTCCTGAATATCAATAAAATCGATAACCTGCAGGTTGTTGGAATTAATTTTTTTGCGATTATCTGCTTTTGAGAAGTTGCTTGATGCCGGGGTGCGAAACAATACTTCGTTTTGCAACAGTGGGTTGTCGATAATAAATGCATGATTTAATTCAAAATCAAATGCGAAAACGAAGGGTTTGGATTCATGCCCCCATTGGTTCATTTTTTCGATAACATTTTGTACGCCATTAATCTCCATGGTTTGGAGTTTTGTGTATTTGCAAATGTAACGAAATAATCTAAGTACATGACAAAACATTTAAGCAAATATTGTAATCCCTTGAATTTCTGTTCAATAGAGCATGTGCTGTAAAAATCAATCCATATTTAAAAAGGCTCATTGCCCTTCTTCCGTGTTTTTTGATTTCAATTTTTTTGATTTTATCGTTCAGGAAAATACCGACATTATGCACCCAAACAAAAGCAATGCTCACCACAGCGATGAGTTTTGAGAGGCGATCAATATCTTGCAGGTGTGTATCTTCCAAATTGAAACCACTTGTTTTAAAAGCCCTAAACATGGTCTCGATTTGCCAGCGGTGTTTGTACTCATTAAGCGCACTAAAATCTCGTTTAAACGATGCAATAATTACAAATTCGATTTTGTGTTGTTTGTTCAATATTTTCACTCCACAAAGAAAAAACTCACGTCCACGATACGAAATAATTTTATCGTATGCTCTGGGTTGATTAAGCGGCAAATCGTTGAACAACCAAAACACTTTTTTAATTCCTTTTCCCGGAACTCGAACCTTTAGGTTTTCCCTTAGCCTCAAATAAAACGGAACATTGTGTAATATTAATTTGTCGAACCAATCCTCTCCAATAAATTCTCTGTCAGCCATCAGCGAGGCAATACTTTGAATGCCAAACAAGCGCAGATATATGTCTATCAACTCAGCCCTATCCTGACAATTTGAGTTGCCTCTTTTGGGCAATAATTTCCAAATCAAAGGGAATGCTACGCCATTATAAGCAACGCTTAACATGAGAATATTTATGTTGGTCTGACCAAATTTCCAATTGGTTCTATCAAGGCACAAACGATAAGAGCCCTTGCATGGCAACATCGAAAACAATAATTTCGATATTACATCCTGACTAATGATAAATTCTGCGAAAAATCGTTGTATGCGGCGTAAATTTGACTCAACCTTTGCACTACTATCAAAAGCTTGCGAAAGCTTAACGAAACTTACAGTTTGCATTTTTATCATCGCAGTTATTATGCCGGTCAAAAACTTAATTCGGGCTGTATGCCAACCTAATCCTTTTTTGAATATTGAAACTAATTCACTATTTTTATGCTCGACCTTGGTTTTCATTTCTTACAATAATTTGTGGTTACTTTATCGTAAGTTAATGATTATCAAGGTTTTAACCAAGAGTTTCAATGCAAAGTTATCAACATAATAGTCTGAATATCAACATGTTAAAGTTTTGTCATGTACTAAGCGAAATAATATATTTGTGATAATTGTTTTGAGTATGCGAAAAGTTTTGGTAATAGATAATCACGATTCGTTTGTGTATAACATCATTGGCCTCCTGAGACAGTTTGACGATGTTTTTGTTGAAAGAATGTATAATGATAATATTGTCTTCAGCCACTTGAACAATTTCGACACATTATTGCTTTCTCCCGGACCGGGCTTGCC
>JAGOLH010000007.1 GCA_017994175.1 Bacteroidales bacterium
ATCCAGGATATAATAACCAAAGAAGTATTTAAGTTCGCTTCTCCAACTTCTGAAATTCTTAATACTCCTTTAGCCCCTTTGATAAAAGAATGGGAACTTCTACCGCACTAATTGTATGAAGTCAGGAAACAAAAAAGAACCGACTGATTATCGACTTTTTTTGTGTAAAATCCTGAAATAGTCTAATTGTATTCATAAGCATAAAATTTAATTAACAAATCCAATAATATCACATTTTTAATTTTCACCGAAAAACAATCCGCAACTATGGTACATTACTAAATTACCCATCAGGTGCAGAAACAACACAACTTTGCTAATTTATATAATTATTTAACCAATTACAATACCCATATTAATAAATTTTTCTTTGAATTTATATTTTAGTATATTTTTTAAACAAGCGACTATTTGATTTCTATTGAAGTTGCAAAACGCTACAACGAAAAAGAATTCGCAGTACTATAACTTGATTACACTATTGGAGTATGCATTTATTCGCCAGTATAACATAAATGCAATCTTGGTTTATCAAATTCTACATGGCGTAAAGAAACGCTCACAGAAACATCTAAAAATATTGAATCGTTTATTCGTCGATATCGTATTTTATTTCGTTTGGTTTCTTCTCCGGTTTTTTAAGACCGAAATTATACCGAATCTGAATACCAAAGCGCTGATTGTCGGAATAGCGTGAGCCTGCAACCGAAATACTTCCCTGATGCATCTCAAACTGTGTTACCATTGTTCTGAGTATATCCCTGCCATTAATGCTAATAGTAAGTCTATCGTCGAAAAAGCGTTGTGTGATACCAAAATTCACCTGCCCGAAATTTTTCAGCTCATAAAAATTTTGCATCCCATTAATCATCATAAACCCGCTTAATGTAATTCGCGTATTTTTGAATAGCTTTAAAGAATGAAACGTAAATAAACGCCAGCTGCCCCGCTTGTATGAAAATGGGGTATTATCGTAAAAGCCTTCATACTCATTCAGGTTATATTGTGCTCCCACAGCAAAATAATACCGGCCACCCGGGGGAATTCCGGCCATACCCCTTAAATAGGTTTCGGTGCTGTTACTTAAGTTATCGTAGGTGTTCACAACAATATTGGGGTAGTTATCATCGGTATATAATACATTCGAAATAATATCGCGTGTATAACTTCTTCCGACAGCAAACAAGGGCATGTCTTCGACACTTATGTTCAACTCAAAATTATCGGTAAATTCCGGTTTTAATTCAGGATTACCGGTTTCATATAAAAAGTCATCGACATATTTTATATTGGGGCTTAAGTTTTGGTAGCCCGGCCGGTTTATTGTTTTACGGTAGATTAGAAACACCCTGGCTTCGAAGCCTTTAACTTCCAACACGCGCCGACTCAAATATACGTAGGGGAACCAATCTGCCCTATTCAGTAAAAAACTGGTATCGGTCGGTACAGTCTGTACTCCGTTCATAAATGTGTGCTCTATGCGTACTCCGGTTTTCAGCTGCAGGTGTTTCCAAAAAGTCTTCGATAACTGAAGATAAGCAGCATTTATGTTTTCGTTATAAAAAAAAGCATTGGTTCTAATGGGGTCTGCAATCATGCTCTGGTTTACATTAAAAAAATACTCATTATCGCTCGCATAATGCTGAAAGGAGGTCTTAACACCGCTTTCCAGCTTAATTTTATGCGGAAACTGGTAAGTAAGGTCTGACTGAAACTGTACAAAATGCCTGTTTTGCAAGTGATTGCCTTCGCCCAAAACGCTTGCTTCAAACGGGAAGTAATAATTTGAACTGTAGTTTTGAAAAGCGTTGTTATGGTTGAAATTATAACTCAGTTTGGTGTCGATATTCGATGAAATTGTATCTATTTTATATACCATTCCGAACTCCTGCTGCACATTAAAAGCATCATTCCACGAATTAGTCATGGTTTCGCTTTCCGATAACTGTTCTTCCGAACCATTAACCACTATATTGTAATTATCTGACGCCGAATACGGAAAGCTTGCATTAATACGGCCATCGTAATTGTAAGTAATTTTATCGTTCGGATAATAATTGATTCCATACCCAAGGTATGCCTGATGGCTGTTTCTCCGCGTTTGCGCATTCTGGTTCAATAAAGTATCGGCATTCAGCATCCTTTCGGAATTCAAATCCTCAATCATATCCTGAAAGGTGTAGTTGCCGTTCACATAGTACGACGTGAGGTCGCTGCCATCGTTATAGTTAAAACCTGCAAAACGGTTACCATACTTACCCTGGTTCATACCCGCACGGATTGATATAAACCGACCGATTTTCACTCCTTTTTTCAGTATCACATTAACAATGCCACCGGAGCTGCTTGCATCATATTTTGCAGAAGGTGTTCTGAGCACTTCGATACTCTGAATACTTCCGGGCGGTAAGCTGCGCAATATCATTGCAATATCCTGACTACTCATTTTCTGTTCCCGTCCATTGATATAAATTGCAGCGGGAGAAGCTCCGTTCAGATAAATCCCTCCATCCTGATCGACATAAATTCCGGGAGTACTTTCAAGCACTTCCAGGGTATTGGTAGTAACCAATGCCAGAGGCTCCGGATCTATGATCATTTTATCGTCTTCGTGCCTGATCAGTGGTTTTCGGGCTTCTACCGTAACCTCGTTCAACGCAATGGCATCTTCCGACAACTGAAATGAGAATTCACGCTTGTCAGGTTTAATGCTAATGTTTTTTTCAATGGGTTTATAACCGATATAGCTTATTTTGATAGTATAAAGACCTTGTTCAACATCGTTAATAATACCGGAACCATACTGATTTGTGGTAGCAAAAAACTGAGTTGAATCAACTACGTTTATCATCTGAATAGTAGCCCCCACAAGAGGGTCACGGTGCGTGTCGGTAACACTGATTTTAACAGCCTGGCCAAATACAGAGCCGGAGAGTGTCATTATTAAATTTACTAAAAGAGCCAGCTTTATATTCACAAATATCAATGTATTAAAAAAACGAAACTACTACAATTCCGGCGTTTATAATTTATAATCTTAACAAATCGCTTAAAAAAAAGTTTATTGCCATCGTATGCAAATTGCATGCTACATTTACTGTATTCTTATAAAACCGCCAGTTTACAGCATTATCAGATATTTTCATCAATATAATGTGGTTTTATTGCTTCCAGTTCTTGTCGTAATTGTGCTTAACCTTTTAACATCACAACACTAATGTCGGTAGTTTTCATTAAATTTGCTACACAAAGTTTGTAAAAACAAAAATCTATGTCCGGCAATTTCAATCCAATTCCGTTAAAAAAACTACTGCAGATCATTCTTAATGAATTGCACACTTCGGGGAGTGTATTCGGTATTCCTTCGGAATTATTCTTTATTCCCGATAGTACTAACACGTATAAAACAACACAATTCAATACTCTGATTGACACGCCCGTTGGAGTTGCAGCAGGTCCGCATTCTCAAATGGCACAAAATATTATTGCAGCATGGCTAATGGGTGCCCGATACATTGAACTAAAAACGATTCAGACACTTGATGAACTGGAGGTGCCGAAACCATGTATCGATATGCAGGACGAAGGCTATAACTGTGAATGGTCGCAGGAACTCAGAATAAACCAAAGCTTCAATGAATACCTTAATGCCTGGATTATAATACATATCCTTCATCAGGAACTGGGTTTTTCCAACAACGTCAATACCGTTTTCAACATGAGCGTTGGCTATAACCTCGAAGGTATTATGCAGGCAAATGTGCAATGGTTCTTCGAAAAAATGAACGATTGCACGGTAGAGCTTACGGAAAAACTTGAAAGTATTAAGGATTATTATCCTGAGATTACTGCATTGAATATCCCCTCGAAAATTTCGGATAACATTACTCTGTCGACGATGCACGGATGCCCTGCCAACGAAATTGAAAGTATCGCTTTCTATCTGCTTACCGAAAAAAAGCTGCATACATACATTAAGCTCAACCCCACCTTGTTGGGTCCAGATCAATTGCGACAAATTCTCAACCATACGTCTAAATTTAAAACTCAAGTCCCTGATATTGCCTTTGAGCACGATTTAAAATACCCGGATGCTTTAAAAATCATCAGATCATTGCAGAAAACTGCAACTGATCACCGGCTTTGTTTCGGTGTGAAGCTTACGAATACGCTTGAATCGGTAAATAACAAAAATATTTTCAGCGACAACGTAGAAATGATGTACATGAGCGGACGGGCACTTCACCCAGTGTCGATTGCACTGGCAAAGAAACTAAACGATGATTTGCAGGGCGAAATTCCCTTTTCGTTTTCTGCCGGAGTGGATGCATTTAATATTTCAGACCTAATTTCCTGCGGGTTCCAAACCATTACCGTTTGCTCCGATCTGCTTAAACCGGGCGGCTATATGCGGCTGAATCAGTATTTCGAAGAACTTTCCAAGAACTTCTCTGATAAGGGTGTTTCAAATATCAAAGATTTCATCCTTGCTACTGCAGGTGTCGATGATATAACTCAGGCAAAGTCGATTAACCTGTCAACATACTTTAACGAAACCATCCAGTCGAGTCGGTATCGCAGGGAATATATTACAACTCCATCAATTAAAACCCAGCGGCAACTCGGTAAGTTCGATTGCATATCGGCACCATGTAAAGACAGCTGCGCAACAAACCAGGATATTCCCAATTACATGTACCACACTTCGCAATCCGATTTCAAAAGCGCATACAGGGTAATTCTCCAAACCAATCCATTCCCTGCAATTACAGGTATGATCTGTGACCATTTGTGTCAGAATAAATGCACACGAATCAACTACGATTCAGCACTGCATATCAGGGAGGTAAAGCGGTTTATTTCGGAACAGAACGAAGTTCAGCGCGACGTGTACGGAGCAAAAAACGACGTAAAAGTTGCTGTTGTCGGAGCAGGGCCCAGCGGTTTATCATGTGCTTATTATCTTGCACTTGCCGGTTTTCAGGTTGATGTTTTCGAAGAAAAATCACAGGCCGGGGGCATGGTTCAATTTGCTGTTCCCGGGTTCCGCTTGAGCGATGAGGCTATTCGCAGCGATTTTAAACGCGTCGCAGATCTGGGAGTTAATATTCATTACAATTCAAGAATTGATACTGAAAAATTTGAGCTTCTCCGCAAAAGCTACACCTATATATACCTCGCACCTGGTGCTCAGCTTTCAGCAAATTTTACCATTGAAGGGTATAATTCCAGAGGTGTTATCGACTCACTTGGATTTCTGTTCAAGGCAAGAAAAAGAGAAGATACCGGTATTGGTAAAAATATCGTTATCGTTGGGGGCGGAAACACTGCCATGGACGCTGCACGGACTGCATGGCGGCTTGTTGGGAAAGATGGAAAAGTAACTATTGTTTACCGGCGAACCATAAACGAAATGCCTGCCGATCAGGGCGAAATTAAAGCCGTCATCGAAGAAGGAATAGAGATAATAGAGCTGGTAGCCCCCGAAAAAGTGATTTCGTATAATGGAAGAGTAAGCGCCTTGCTCTGCAGCAGAATGGAGCTTTCGGGGAAAGATGCCTCTGGTCGCCCCAAACCAGTAAAAATTCCAAATTCAGAATTCGAAATTTCTTGCGATACAATCATCCCAGCACTGGGTCAGATGACAAATATTGATTTTGTACAAAACGATATGCTAGCACCTGAAGCATCAGGATATATGACAAAACTCGAAAACATTTTTATCGGTGGCGATGCAAAGCGCAATGCTGCAACAGCCATTATTGCTATTTCTGACGGACGTCGCACTGCAGAGGAAATTATACACAAAGCAGCCCCTTGGCTCGAAATACCGCATCTGCACAACATTAAAAACCTTACAAAGAAAGATCTGATGCTAAAACGTGCAAGACGTATTTCAGCAATCAAACTGTGGGAAGCACCTCCGGAAACAAGGCAGTCGTTTGCTCCGGTAAGCAGAACACCCGATAAGCAAAGCATAGTGACTGAATCAGGTCGCTGCCTGTACTGTGATGAAATTTGCAATATATGCACTACCGTTTGCCCCAATTTCGCAAACCGTTGTTACGAAATTGCGCCAATGGAATTCATGTTGAAAAAAGCCCAAATTTCGGAAAACGGGAAAATTGAATTGATTGATGACGTTTTGTTTTCCATTCAACAAAAATACCAAATTATAAACATTGCAAATTTTTGCAATGAATGTGGCAATTGCAACACATTCTGCCCAACTTCGTCTGCACCGTATATCGAAAAACCTAAAATTTGGCTAACAGCTGAGTCGTTCGCCAGTGCCACCAAAGGGTATTATTTCGACAGCCAAACAAATGCCCTACTTTTCAAAAGAGATGAGCAACTTTCTACATTGACTTTAAAAAACGGAGTATATATTTTTGAGACCGATATATGTATTGCACATTTCAACGCTACTAATTTCTCCCTTGAAGAAATCGCTTTAAAAATCCCATCACAGGAGGCCTTGCACTTTTATGATGCTGCGATTATGATGATTCTTTACAATGTTGTAAAAAATTTGTAATTTAATTGATCCAATAAAACCCGCATGAACTTTTTCGGATATTCATCAGATATTATTTATAAATTTCGGCAATTTTCATTAAATCTACAGTAATATGATTCAACTGATTGATAAAGTCAGTAACGAAAAAGCATTGCAAAATGCCGTAAAACGTTTCAAAGACAGAGGAATAGTGCTTCCAACATTTGCTCAGCAGCAGAACCCTGAGCTTATACCCTCCAAAGTAAAAAATGAGTTAAAGAATATTGGCTTATGGGAAATCAACCCTCTCAACCTGTTTAGAATAACATGGAAAAACGAGCCAAAAGAAAAAGGTGGGCTATATGGCAAAGTGAATTACATTGAATTACCCAAACAAATTACCGGGGTTAATGCAAGAATTGTACTGCTGATTGGGAAATGGTTTCCTACAGGAGCACATAAAGTCGGAGCTGCCTATGGTTGCCTTGCACCCAGAATCACTACAGGTGGTTTCGACCCAACCTTTCATAAAGCGGTGTGGCCTTCCACCGGGAATTACTGCCGTGGCGGTGCTTTCGATTCCAAGCTGATGGGGACCGAATCGGTAGCTATTTTACCGGAAGAAATGAGTCAGGAACGCTTCAACTGGCTGCGTAACGAGATTGGCTCTGAAGTTATTGCCACACCCGGATGCGAGTCGAATGTTAAGGAAATCTACGATAAATGCTGGGAAATAAGAAGAACCCGGCCCGATTGCATAATATTCAATCAGTTTGATGAGTTCGGCAATGCTGCGTGGCACTATAACATCACCGGCAAAGCCATAGAAGAAGTGTACAACGATGTAAAAACCCCGAAAAGCAAACTGTCAGCCTATATATCAGCTACCGGCTCAGCCGGCACCATTGCAGCAGGCGACTATCTCCGGACAATTGCCCCAATGATAAAAGTAGTTGCCTCGGAAGCATTACAGTGCCCCACCTTGCTGATGAACGGTTTTGGCGGGCACCGTATCGAAGGGATAGGTGATAAACACGTTCCTTGGATCCACAATGTAAAAAATACCGATGTGGTTACTGCCATCGACGATGAAGATTGTATGCGTCTGCTCAGGCTTTTTAACGAAAAAGAAGGGCAGAAATATCTTAAAGAAGCCGGTGTTGACGAAAATGTAATAAGGAACTTACATCTCATCGGAATTTCAGGTATTGGGAATTTGCTTTCTGCAATAAAAACCGCCCGCCATTTCGAAATGAATGAAAACGATATTTTAGTAACTATTGCCACCGATTCTGCCGATATGTATCAATCGCGTATTGCTGAACTTAATGCAGACAGAGGTGACTACAATCAAAATCAAGCCATTAAAGATCTGGAGAAGTGTCTATTCGGCCAGAAAACCGATTTTATGAAAGAACTCAGCTACAGCGACCGTAAATCCATTCATAACTTGAAATACTATACATGGATCGAACAGCAGGGGAAAGAGGTGGAAGACCTGAATCAGTTGTGGTACGATGGAGATATCTGGGATAGTCTTTTCCATCAGATCAAGGTTTGGGATGAACTGATCACAGAATTTAACAAAAGAACAGGCTTGTTAAAACAATACGAGTAACGATAACTCACAATAATTTATCGAAAGCGTAGGGCATAAACTACGCTTTTTTTGCGAATAATTCATTAATTTAGCACATATATAAAACGTGTTGTTTTGAAAAGAACCGGAAATAAATTCATGTACCGTTGCGTTGATTGCGGAAAAGAATACAGCAACGAAAGTACTATGTACCTGTGCCCTTCGTGTAGCACAGGTAACACATCTGCTGCTCCTCCAAAAGGTGTTTTGAAAACTATGTATGACTATAACTCCCTGATAAAAAAGGGTGATTTCAGCTATCACAAAAAAAATCACTTTATCGAACTGCTTCCTATACTCGATATTTCGAGTATGCCTCAATCGCGGGTTGGAAACACACCGTTATACATGCTTAATGAACTCAGCCACAAAAAGCTCCCTTTCCGGTTGTTTTTAAAAGACGACTCGCAAAATCCGACTTTTTCTTACAAAGACAGGGCTTCGGCGCTTGTGTCGGCATTTGCTAAAGAAAATGGGTACAACACTATTGTTGCAGCATCAACCGGTAATGCCGGGTCTTCGCTGGCAGGGATGTGTGCCATACAACAGCAGAAAGCCATTGTTATGGTTCCTGAGACCGCTCCGGTTGCAAAACTGACTCAGATAATCATGTACGGCGCATATATAGTACCTGTAAAAGGCAACTACGACGATGCATTCGATTTAAGTATTGAAGCAACGCAGGAATTTGGATGGTATAACCGCAATACTGCATATAACCCGCTTACGGTGGAGGGCAAAAAAACAGCTGCTTTCGAAATTTTTGAACAGCTGGACTTCACTGTTCCTGACCGAATTTTTATTCCTGCCGGTGACGGAGTGATTTTATCAGGAGTATATAAAGGGTTCGAAGACTTGCTGAAACTCGGGATTATTGAGAAAATGCCTGTGATAGTGATGGTGCAATCGGAAGGCAGCGATAATTTGTCGAGAAACATCGACTCAGATGTCTTCACAATGAAACCCAGTAGCACGATTGCCGATTCGATTTCGGTGGACATTCCCAGAAATTTTTATATGGCAAAACAATTTATCAGCAATTATCATGGGGAACATATCACAGTAACAGATAATAAAATAATTGAAGCCTCGAAATTGCTGGCTGAAAATACCGGCATTTTCGCAGAACCCGCTGCTGCCACAGCTTTTGCAGGAATGTTAGCTTACACCGATGATAACTTACTGGCCGAAAACTCCGTGAATGTTGTAATGCTTACAGGCAGTGGACTCAAAGACCTGAAATCAGTCGAAAGAATTCTGAATATACCTGAATCGATTGATCCGGATATTAGAAAACTGAAACATCTTTTCAAATGATACATTTCATTTTAAATGGTACCGTACAACATTATACGGGCAATTCCGAAAATTCGCTATTGCACTATTTGCGAATCGAAAAACATATCACTTCGGTAAAAGACGGCTGCTCGGGGCAGGGAGTATGCGGTGCCTGTACGGTAGAAATCAACGGAAAAGCGCGGCTTGCCTGTACTGTTAAAATGAAAAATCTTGAAGGCGCTGAAGTGTTTACACCCGAAGGCTTCCCCGAATATGTTAAAGATGCCATTGCAACAGCTTTTGTGAACAACGGAGCAGTGCAATGTGGTTTTTGTACTCCCGGTTTTATTAGCCGTGTAAAGGTACTTCTTCAGGAAAACCCGAATCCCTGTATCGATGAAATCCGCAAAGCTATTAAACCCCACTTGTGCCGCTGTACGGGGTATAAGAAAATTGAGGAAGCCATAAGTAATGCTGCTAAAGTTATACGTGAAAATAAAACCGCAGAAATTCGTACCACATCCGGGAAAATAGGTGTGTCGCACCCCAAATATGATTCATACCGCACAGCCTTGGGGCAACGTAAGTTTGTTGATGATATTTTTGTTGACGGGATGTTGTTTGCAGCGCTCAAATTCAGCGATTATCCGAAAGCAAAAGTCTTACACATTGATATCGTTGAAGCAAATAAACTGCCTGGCGTCCATCGCGTTTTTACGGCAGCCGATATTCCTGCTGCTCACTTGATTGGGTTGATTTACAACGACCAGTATGTAATGATTGGCAACGGTGAAACAACCCATTATATCGGAGATGTGATAGCTGGTGTTGTTGCCGAATCGGAAGAAATTGCAAGAGAAGCCATTGCCCTGATTAAAGTAGAATACGAAGTGCTTACTCCGATAACCGATGTCTTTCAGGCAATTCAAGGCGATCGGGTGCATCCCGCGAAACCGAATAATTTCGACACAACCTCCTTTACAATCGGGAATGCAGATGATGCCCTCCGGAAGTCGAAATATGTAGTTGAGGATCATTACGAGACCCAGCGTATTGAGCATGCTTTCCTCGAAAAAGAAGCTGCTATTGCCCAGCCAGATGGGAACGGGGGTATAGCAGTGCTCAGTCAAAGTCAGGGAATTTACGAGGACCGCAGGCAGATTGCCATGATTTTGGGGATCCCCGAAGAGAAAGTGCATGTTACACTGGTTCCCAACGGTGGCGGCTTTGGCGGGAAAGAAGATATGAGTGTGCAGGGCTATGCAGCCATGTTTGCATTTTTGACCTACAAACCCGTTAAAATTACCCTGAGCCGCGAAGAATCGATTCGCTTGCACCCGAAACGGCACCCGGTTTACATCGACATCTCCCTTGGTGCAGATGAAAACGGGAAGCTCACAGCATTAAAACTTCGGGCTGTCGGTGACACCGGGGCGTATGCTTCGGTGGGGACCAAGGTGATGGAACGCGTTGCCGGACATGCAGCGGGGGGCTATTTTATCCCTGAAATCGATATCGAGGCAAAAACTGTGTATACCAACAATATTCCCTGTGGTGCCATGCGTGGATTCGGAGCAAACCAGGCAGCCTTTGCCCTCGAAAGCTGTATTGATGTTTTATGCCGAAAAGCCGGATTCGACCGATGGAAATTTCGCTGGGATAATGCACTTGTCGACGGACTTAGAACCTCAACAGGACAAAAGGTGTTTGGCGTTGGAATTAGAGCATGCCTTGAAGCGGTTAAAGATGACTTCTGTAATGCCAAATTTGCAGGATTGGCATGTGCAATAAAGAATTCCGGTGTCGGGAACGGAATGATTGACGAATCAAAGGTAAAAATCGAAATCGTATCAGGGACTCATATACGTCTGCACCATGGTTGGACCGAAATGGGTCAGGGAGTACACAACATGGCTCTGCAAACCTTATGCGAAGAAACCTCCGTTTCTCCCGATATCATTGAGGTGATTGTTGATACTGAGGCACAGATCAAGACAGGCATGACCACATCATCGAGAGCAACCGCACTTGTTGGACTGGCTGTAATAAACGCAGCCAAAGCTTTAAAGGAAGATCTAGCGACAAATGCCCTTGCCGATTTGGCAGGCAAAACTTATTTCGGACAGTTTATTTGCGATTGGACTACCAAGCCCGGCGAAATAGGAAAAGAACCGGTGATTCATTATTCCTACGGTTATGCAGCCCAGGTGTGTATTCTTGATGATTCTGGAAACATTTCTAAAATGATTGCTGCTCACGATGCCGGTAAAATCATGAACCCTATGCTCTTCGAAGGTCAGATTCAGGGGGGTGTACACATGGGGCTGGGTTATGCTTTATGCGAAGATTTGCCAATGGAAAACGGATATCTGGTCAGCGACAAAATGAAAGACCTGCAAATACTTCGAGCCCATGAAACCCCCGAAATTGTAGTGAAAGGTGTTGAAGTGAAAGACCCCGTGGGTCCATACGGTGCAAAAGGCATCGGGGAAATCGGTCTGGTGCCCACTGCTGCTGCTGTAGCCAATGCTTTCTACGCTTACGATGGAATTAAAAGAACCAAACTCCCCCTGAAAAGAAAATAAAACAATGCACTATGGCTCTATTACTTAAAAACGCCACATATCTCGACTGGAGAAATTTTAATATATCGGTTCGCGACATATGGGTTGAAGAAGGATTGCACGGAAAAATCAGGTTCTTCAATAATGACGATTCTGAGTTGAAACAAATGCATGCCGAAACGCTGGACTGCACAGATAAAATAGTAACCAAGTCGTTTGCCGTTGGACATCATCATGCATATTCAGCTCTTGCAAGAGGCATGAATCCGCCAAAAATCGACCCGAAGAATTTTATCGAAATTCTGAAATACATCTGGTGGACACTCGACAAATGCCTTGATCCAAAAACTATTGAATATAGTGCGCTCACAACAGCAATTGCCTGTGCAAAAGCCGGTTCGAGCTTTGTAATTGATCACCATGCTTCGCCATTTTCAGTAGGAAACTCCCTGAACATCATTGCAGATGCATTCGGCAAAATAGGAATTTCTCATTTACTGTGCTACGAGATTTCGGACCGCGACGGTGAAGAGATTGCACAACAAGGCCTTGCCGAAACCCAAAAGTACCTGCAGAAGCATCAGGGCCTGGTCGGGCTGCATGCGTCGTTCACCGTTGCAGATACCACACTGAAACAGGCAGTTGAAATCATGGAAAAGTTCAATTCCGGTATACACATTCATGTGGCTGAAGACATTTCCGACCAGGAGCATTGCCTCAACACGTATAAAAAAAGGGTTATAGAGCGTCTTCATGAAGCCGGGGCAACAAATAGTTCAAAGACAATTCTTGCTCATTGTTTGCACCTAAGCGATAATGAAAGAGAAATCATCAGGAATTCACCATGCTGGGTAGTTCAGAATATGGAAAGCAATCTGAACAATAAAGTTGGTTTGTTTTCAGGAAAAAATCTGGGTGAAAATATCATGCTGGGAACCGATGGTATGCATAGCGATATGCTGAAAAGTGCACGTTTTGCCTATTTTGCAGGCCAGTTACATGATGACATCAGCTATAATCAGGCATACAGCCGGTTCAGGAATGTACATAATTATCTGAGTACTAACAATTTTACCGGCGATGGTGAAAACAACCTGGTAGTGCTTGATTATAAATCGCCTACAGCAATGCATAGCTCTAATTTTCCCGGGCATTTTTTGTTTGGTCTGGAAGCCGGGCAGGTTATACATTTAATATCGAATGGCAGGCTGATACTTAAAGACCGTATTTTGCAAACTATAGACGAAGACAAAGTGCTAAAAGAATCGCGTAAGATT
Organism: Bacteroidales bacterium; assembly: GCA_017994175.1. Taxonomy (GTDB): domain Bacteria; phylum Bacteroidota; class Bacteroidia; order Bacteroidales; family ML635J-15; genus JAGOEF01. Next base: position 13,258 of record JAGOLH010000007.1, read on the forward strand.
GCAACTAAGTTATGGCAAAAAATGAGTTTGTGACCAATATTATTCCCTTTTACATCGGGATGATGCTATTTTCAAAGCATATGTTTTGCCAATGCATCTTCAATTACCTCAGTAAGTATGTCGGTAATATTGTATCCGGCAGTCCTGATCTGTTTTGGCACAATGCTTTCGGTGCTCATCCCCGGGATTGAATTTAGCTCCAGAAAATAGGGTGTATCTCCGTTAATAATGTAATCGACCCTAACAATACCTTTGCAATACAACGCATCGTAGATTGCAGATGTATATTTATGTATCTTCTTTGCAACTTCGTCGTTTATTCGAGCGGGTGTAATTTCCTGAGTCAGTTTTGAATGATATTTTGCTTCGTAATCGAAAAATTCGTTTGCCGTAACAATCTCCGTAATAGGTAAAAGGTAGGTATTTTTTTGAGATTTAAAAACACCGCACGAAACCTCGGTTCCCTGAATGAACGATTCAATCACCACTTCAGGATCTTCAACGAAGGCAATGTTCAACGCATCAATCAGTTCTTCCTTTTTCTTTACCTTGCTTACTCCAAAACTGGACCCTGAAGTATTGGGTTTAACAAAAAGAGGCAATCCCAGGGTCTCCACAATCTCATCCATGTCAACGGCTGTTTCAGCAGTAACCATAACTGATTGAGCCATCGGAATTCCCTGCTTCTGTAAATACGTTTTACACATGAATTTATTGAATGTCAGTGCGGATGTAAGCAAACTGCACGAAGAATATGGAATTTGTAGCATATCGAAATATCCCTGCACCTGTCCGTTTTCTCCGGGTTTTCCATGAATAGCGTTCCATACAAAATCGAAACGAATTTCTTTGCTTCCGACAGTGCATGAAAAAGTATTCTTATCGACAGGATATCTGTTGCTGCCTTCTACAAGATTCCATTCAAAACCCTTTACATCTATAATATAAGCATTGAACAGTTTTTTATCGATAAAATTAAAAATCTGTCCGGCAGTCGATAAGCTAATCTCTCTTTCTGAAGAATTTCCTCCGGCAAAAATGGCAATTGTTTTCATAGCTTAATAATCAGTTTGCATTTGAGCTTTTAATTAAACTTTAAAAAAACTGAAAATTAACCGGAATTATTCATTGATTTTAAAAAAAACATGAACAACTGCCTTTTCATAAAATACAATTATCAGGCTTTCTTTCTGATTTTAAGTTTTTGTCCGACCTTAAGTGAAGACGGATTAGAAATATTATTCAGCTTCATGATATCCTCAACCGTAACGCCCGGATACTTGTTTGCAATGCTCCACGGGTTATCGCCCGATTGAACTGTGTAGTACTCGTATTTCGGGTCGGTTGTAACAGATGTCTGATTGTTAGTAGATGCAACCGCAACATTGCTCATTTTTTGTTTATCAACAAAGCTCATTGTGTCGATATTTCTGTAACGTACGGCAACACCTACCGGTTTGTAAATAACAATCTTCTGCCCTATTTTCAGATAATTACTATATAAACCGTTCCACGACTTAATATCTGAAACATTCACATCGTACCATGTGGCGATGTAGCCCAGAATATCACCTGATTTTACCGTGTACACCAGTTTTTCGGTATTTAAAGGCTGGGGCGAAGGGGTATAGCTATCGGCAATCATTTCGTTATCGGTCAAAGTGATTGGCTCAGCAACATACAGTACAGTATCGCTTTTTTTATACAGTGAGTCTTCGAGGGCTATAAATGAACTGATTTTATCAGTACGAAGGCGCAGGGGATAGTTTTTATTGCGTGCCGGAATATAGTCTTTACGATATTGTGGATTTAATAATCGGAGTTCTTCTTTCTCAACCCCCAAAATCTGCGATATTTTTTCGAAGCCCAGCTCCTGCGATACCATCACTGTGTCGACCCTTACCGGAATATTGGATGGGCATGGGAAAAACTTATGTTCTTCGTAGAAGTTAAAAATATAATTAATGGCAATAAAAGCCGGTACATAGTTACGGGTTTCATACGGGAGGTACTTCGAAATTTCCCAGTAATTTGTTTTACCACCAGACCTGCGTATTGCATTATTAATAGTTCCCGGGCCACAATTATACGAAGCAATAGCAAGATGCCAGTCGCCGTAAATATCGTAGAGGTCTTTCAAATATTGGGCTGCAGCTACCGATTCCAGATACGGATCGCGCCTTTCATCCACATACGAAGTTACATCCAGTCCATATTGTCGTGCGGTCTGCAGCATAAACTGCCAAATGCCCGTTGCTCCCGCACGCGAAACAGCGTTGGGGTTCAGTGCAGACTCCACTATTGTGAGATACTTCAACTCAAGCGGGAGCTGATATGCATCGAGCACTTCTTCAAAAATAGGGAAATAATATTGCGATTTACCCAGCAAATCCGGAATAAACCACTTGCCCTTACTGATGTATTTGGTGATGTACGACTGAACAAGAGAATTGTAATCGAGGGGAATCGGGGAAACAATGGTCGAAAGCCTCTCTCTGTAAACGCTGTCGGGGACATCGGTAATAACCTCATTAGAGTGGCTTACACACACCATATAAATACTATCATCTGAATAGGTCTTATACCAGTCGAGGAGTAAACTGTCCAACTTGTCAGCAAAAACATAATCGGATGCAGCAACTGTATCTGCCTGCTGACAGAAACACTCAGCATTCAGGCCGAGTATAAAAAACAAACATATTATAATTACCTTTTTCATTTAAAGTCGATATGGCACATTAAACCAGCGCATACAGGAGTATAAACTCCCGTTTGAAATAACGCCGGTTGCAGGTTGAACGAAAGGTCTTCGGATACATCGAACCGGAACAAATGAGCATCGACATTGGCATCGATAATCTGAATAGCATAAATTGCAATGAATCCCAGAATATTCAGATCTCTGTAACGCCGGAAGCGATCCATTTCGTTAAGCAAACCCTGGCTAGAAAGCAATCCGTTGAACTCATCTGCAAGACCTTCCTGACGGTTGATATATGCAGTTTTATAGCGATTAAACTGATGTTGATTATAATATGCAAAATAACCAAAACCACCGAGCCCTGCATACACAATGGGAACTTTCCATATTTTTCGGTTATACACCTGTCCCAGACCGGGAAGCACTGCAGAATATATGGTGGCTTTGCGGGGTGATTTATAAATACTGTCGCAGGGTTCATTACTTACAGGTGTTTTTTTTGATTGAGCGTCGCTTTGCTGACCAAGGCTCACCGAAGAAGTAATTACAAAGGCTATAATATATATTATTATCCTCAATATTAAACGTTTAGTTTATCAATAACTGAAATAATCCTTTCCAGTTCGTCGTCGTTTTCGAAAGGTATAACAATTTTTCCTTTGCCGGTTGCATACCGCCGAAAATCGACATCGGTTGCAAAGTGTTTCGAAAGATGTTTTTTCAGTTTTTCGTATTCGGCAGGTGTGGTAAACCGTCGAATCTTTTTGGCAGCGTTGTCGGGGTTGTTTTCATCATTACTGAGCTGCCGTGCAATTTCCTCCACTTTTCGAACCGAAAAATCGTATTTCAGTATTTGTTCATAAATCATCAATTGGGTATCTTCGTCTTTCAGGTTGATCAATGCGCGTGCATGACCCATGGATATCTGCTGGCTCCTTATCCCCAATTGTACTTTGGGAGGAAGCTTCAGCAGTCTGATGTAATTGGCGACAGTAGAGCGCTTTTTGCCTACTCTTTCGCTCAATTCCTCCTGAGTGAGGTTACACTCGTCGAGTAATCGCTGATATGAAATAGCTATTTCGATGGCATCAAGATCTTCGCGCTGAATATTTTCGACCAGCGCCATTTCGAGTAGGTTTTCATCGTTAACCTTGCGCACGTAAGCAGGAATTTTCGACAGTCCGGCAATTTTAGCTGCACGTAAACGACGCTCACCCGATATCAGTTGATATTTGCCATTTCCCTGCTCTTTAACGGTTATTGGTTGAATTACACCAAGTTTTGTAATTGATGCAGCCAGCTCGTTAAGAAGCTCTATGTCAAAATTTTCGCGCGGTTGATACGGATTGGCAACAATCTCATTTATATCTATATCGAAAGAGCTGTAAGGTCGCTTTGCATTTTCAATCGACTTTTCATCGAGCAGTGCACCCAATCCTCTTCCCAGAACATTCTTTTTCCCCATAGTTAAATAGTAATTTGCTCTTTCTCTATTGCTTTATTGCTTGTGTTTTTCTGTAGTATTTCCCTTGCAAGGTCTAAATAGTTTACAGCACCTTTTGAGTTTACATCATAATCGATAATTGTCTGTCCGAAACTCGGAGCTTCTCCCAGTTTAACATTTCTATAAATTACGGTTTCAAAAACCATTTCCTGAAAATGTTTCTGAACTTCTTCGTAAATCTGATGCGACAAACGAAGGCGAGAATCGAACATTGTAATTAGAAAACCTTCTATATCGAGCCGGTTATTCAAATGATCCTGAACAATGCGAATTGTATTCAGCAATTTACCAAGTCCTTCAAGAGCAAAATACTCGCACTGCACCGGAATAATCACCGAATCAGCTGCCGTAAGTGCATTGACAACGATCAGTCCAAGCGACGGTGAGCAATCGATAATTATGTAATCGTACTTGTCTTTTACCTTATTTAATATATAGCTCATTATTTTCTCCCGGTTCGGTATTTCAATCATCTCGATTTCGGCACCAACCAGATCGATGGTGCTTGGCAATAAATCGAGTCCTTTGATTTCGGTTGTAAGGATTACATTCGATGGTTCTTCTTCTTTTACCAGAGTCTCATATAATCCAATCCTTACGTTTTTAACATCGAAGCCCAGCCCGGATGTCGCATTTGCCTGCGGATCGGCATCCACCAGTAACACTTTTTTTTCGAGCACAGCCATACCTGCTGCAAGGTTTATTGCCGTAGTAGTCTTTCCGACACCCCCTTTTTGGTTGGCTATTGCAATTACTTTTCCCATATTACATTTTAAAATTTGCCAAAAATACAATTATCGGTTCAATGAATGTGCATTCGAGGAGTCAAAATTTTTAACATTTATGTTAATATCCGGTTGCACTGAACCTATCAAACAATTAATTCACCCAATCCCTGCCGCACCACAACTATCTCATCATAAGTGCAATCAACAACTGTTGACGGGATATTATTTCCATACCCGCCATCAATTACCAAATCAACCAGATCGTTATAATCTTCGTAAATTAACTCCGGGTCGGTTGTATATTCAATAATTTCATCATCGTTTTTCAGCGAAGTGGTTAATATCGGATTACCCAGTATTCTTACAATTTCCCGAATAATATTATTCTCTGGAACCCTCACACCCACGGTTTTTTTGTTTGTTTTAAGAATGCGTTGCACATTGTTATTTGCTTGCAGTATAAAAGTGAAAGGGCCAGGCAGGTTGCGTTTCAGCAATTTGAATATATGATTCTCGATAGGTGTTGTAAACTCCGAAATATGTTTTATATCGTAACAAATAAAAGAGAAATTTGATTTATCGTGCTTCACTCCTTTAATCCTCGAAACCTTCTCAACAGCCTTGCTTTTCGTGATATCGCATCCGATTCCGTATACTGTATCGGTAGGGTAAATAATTACACCGCCATCACGCAATATATCAACCGCTTTGTTTAGAAGTCGTTCTGCAGGGTTGTCGGGGTGTATTTTTAAATATAAAGCCACAAATCAATCTTTCATTTTTGCATAGTCTTCCAAGAATTTCTTCAGCCCTATGTCGGTAAGCGGATGGTTCAATAACCCAAGAATTGCATTCAACGGACATGTTGCCACGTCGGCACCGTACTCAAGGCATTTTATTATGTGCATGGTATGCCTGATTGAGGCTGCAAGAACCTGTGTTGGGTATTCATAATAGTTGAACATATCAACAATCTGACGAATTAGCTCCATTCCGTCGGTAGAATTATCATCGAGTCTGCCCACAAAAGGAGAAACATATGTAGCTCCGGCTTTTGCTGCGAGAAGAGCCTGTCCCTGATTGAATACCAGTGTGCAATTGGTACGGATACCATTATCGCTGAAATACTTAATGGCTTTAATCCCTTCTTTTATCACCGGCACTTTAACAACAATCTGCTCATGGAGCGATGCAAGCTCTTTACCTTCCCTTATCATTCCTTCGAAATCGGTGCTTATAACCTCAGCGCTCACGTCTCCCTTAACAATGTTACATATTTCAACATAGTGTTTCAGGATGTTTACATGCCCCCGAATTCCCTCCTTAGCCATGAGCGACGGATTTGTAGTAACACCATCGAGGATGCCCAGCGACTGTGCTTCACGTATCTGGTCAAGATTTGCTGTGTCGATAAAGAATTTCATATTGCGTGTATTGATTTGACCGTCAAAAGTAGTTAAAAATTCCGCAAGCCGTATTTAAAGAAAATAACAATTGCAGCCTTTTATAAAATAATTTCGCGTAACACACCGTTATGAGTTTGTAAACCAACGGCATTCTCAACAAAACCATGTTGATAAAAACAGTAATAACACAGCCTAAAAGAAATATAGAGTTTCTAATTTCGTTTTTGATTTAAACTTAACCTATTATGATTCTTCTTCAGGCAACAGCCGACACATTAAAAAACGCTGCCAATGTTGCTCAGGCCACAACAGAGCAGGGTATGTCGTTTCTTGAATTAGCCGTTAAAGGCGGCTGGATAATGTTAGTTCTGGCGGTTCTTTCGGTAATTGCAATCTATATTTTCATCGACCGATTCATTGCAATCCGCAAAGCATCGAAAGAGCAAGCATCATTTATGGAAAATATCAAGAATTTCATCCATAGCGGAAAAGTAGAACAAGCATTAGATGCATGTAAAATGAATCCGGGAACTTTATCGAGAATGATTGAAAAGGGAATTATGCGTATCGGAAGACCTTTGAACGATATTAATGCCGCTGTCGAAAATGTGGGGAAGCAGGAAATCGCAAAGCTCGAAAAAGGTCTTCCTGTGCTGGCTTCCATTGCAGGAGGAGCTCCGATGCTTGGGTTTCTCGGCACGGTAATGGGGATGATCAAAGCTTTCTACGATATGGCTCACGCTGGAAATAATCTGGATATAACACTTCTTTCGAATGGAATCTATCTAGCTATGGTAACTACTGTTGGAGGTCTTATCGTTGGAATTGTTGCTTATTTTGCATATAACGTACTTGTTTCAAAAATTGATTCACTGGTTGCTATGCTCGAAGGACGTACTACGGCATTTATGGACATTCTTAATGAACCCGTAAACTAAAAAAAATGGCACTGCAAACCCGAAATAAAATAAATTCTTCCTTCAGCATGGCTTCCATGTCGGATTTGGTGTTCCTGTTGCTTGTATTTTTCATGATCACTTCCACAATGATAGCACCAAATGCGTTAAAACTTTTACTACCTCAGAGCAACAACCAAACCCAGGCAAAGCAGAATACAACCGTTTCGATTGATGACCTTGGCGATGGTGTTTTTGCATATGCTGTCGGCACGAGTTATTGCAATTTCGACGAGGTAGAGCGAAGGCTAAGGGTTGAACTGGCAGATGTACAGGAACCTGTGGTTACCCTTGCGGTAGATAAAACCGTTCCAATGGAAGAAGTGGTTAAAATAATGAATATTGCTGTAAATAATAACTATAAACTTATTTTAAGAACAGCTCCTGAATAGACATGAGTTTTTTTAACAAACATAAAGAAGGTATTATCGTTACTTTGCTGGTACATGCAGCAGCAATAATACTTTTATTGCTATTAAGTTTTACCATACCTGATCCTCCTCCGGTGGAGAAAGGAATATTGCTTGATCTTGGGGGTGCTGGCAGTGGAACTCCTAATCCGGGACCATCTTCGCCCTCCTCTTCTGACGCACAACACAACGCCTCCTCACAACACACACCTGTTTCGGGCAGTTTGACTCAGGATTTAGAAGAAGCGCCAGCCCTACCCTCAGGCAATAATCCGGATAACCAACAGCTTACCCCTGAAGAAATTCAAAGAAGGGAGAAAGCAAACAAAATCTCGAACCTGACTCAATTCGGGAATGGGTCGCCCGGGAATGGTGTCGGGCCTGGAAGCGGATTGCCAGGTTCAAACGGAGACGGGTCAACCCCTGGTGATGGTGGTGGGCCTGGTGGAGTTGGAGGAAATGTAGGTTCACGAAAAATCAGTAAAATAGTTGAACCGATGCAGAAACCCGATATGTTTGGGAAGGTAATCCTTTCATATCTTGTTAACGAACAAGGGGTAGTGTCGAATATCTCGGTGGTTTCTTCGAATTGTGCAGAATGTACGAGCTATGCTATTACAGCTCTCAGCCAATGGAAATATGAACCATTACCTGGTGCAAAACTTCAGAAAGGGCAACAGACTTTTAATTTTTCTCCAAAATAAACCCGTTACAAGGGCTACAAGGTTATTCAAACCTTTTTCATCGTAAATGCAACAGTAGTACCAATTCCTTCCGTACTCCGAATATTCACTTTCTGACCATGGGCATCTATAATGTGCTTAACAATCGCTAAACCAAGGCCGCTTCCACCAGTATTTGAAGAATGGCTCTTATCGACACGATAAAAACGCTCAAACACCCTTGGCAGGTCTTTGTCCGGAATACCAATTCCATTATCGGTAACCTCTATTAAAAGATGCTTGTCCATATCGAACAACTCTACCTTGACAAAGCCACCTTCTTTTGCATAGTTGATACCGTTCAAGATCAGGTTTGCCAACACCTGATTTATTAGATGCCTGTCGGCTTCGATGCTTTTCATTTTTTCGTAATGCTTCTTAAAGCTCAGGGCAATTTTTTTCTCATTTGCCCTGTCTTCAAATGATTCAATTACTTCAGCGATTAGTTTTTCGGGTTCAAACACTTTAAAATCAGGCTTAATCCTTCCAGACTCCAGTTTTGATATTGCTTCGAGGTCGTTTACAATTGAAATCATTTTATTGATATTCTTCTCTATCTTTGAAAGGTATTTCCTGTTGATATTTTCGTCCTCAAGCCCACCTTCAAGCAAGGTGGAAGTATAGCCCTGTATGTTGAAAATAGGCGTTTTCAGTTCGTGTGAAACATTTCCGATAAACTCTTTCCGGTACGTTGCCATTTGCCGCAGCTGCTCAAGCTCCTGATTATGCTCACGATCCCATTCATTAACATCTGCTTCAACCTGATGTATCATATCAGCACGGTTGTTGAACTTTGCGTTGAAATTTCGCCCTGCCTCTTTCCTTTTGTGAATGGCTTTATAAATCACCCGAATACGGTCGTAGATAAACTGAAAAAAAATAAACCTTAGGCTAAAAAATGAGATTAAAAACGACACCGACAACAATATTACACAGAAAACCATATTGAATGAATGGTAATAATACAGATTGAAAACCATTGCTATCAGCATTATTACAACGCTGAGTAAAACCGAAAATAAAAAAGCCAGCCTGTTCGATGAGTAATATTTCATAATATGAGCATTTGGAAATTAAACCTATTGTTCATCCGGTCTATATTCAAATTTATATCCTGTACCTTTGAAGGTTCGTATGAATTCATCTCCGATTTTCTCCCGCAATTTCCTCACATGAACGTCAATGGCACGTTCTCCTACTATAACCTCGTCACCCCAAATAGCGGAGTATATCTCGTCCCTTGAAAACACTTTTCCCGGCTTCGAAACAAGAAGTTTCAGCAGTTTAAACTCTTTTTTAGGTAAAATCACTTCGGCTCCGTTTTTCATTACAGAGTGCATCTCCACATCGATGGTTAGCCCATTAAATCTCAATACGGTTTCCGCCTCATCAACATCGCTTCTCCGATTGCTTAATCTATTACTCCTCCTCAGCATCGACTGAATTTTTTTAATTAAAACCTTGGGACGCACAGGTTTTGTTATATAGTCATCGGCACCTGCATCGAATCCGGCAATCTGTGAGTAGTCTTCGGAGCGGGCTGTAAGAAACACAATCAGCGTATGGTCGAACTGAGTTGATGATCTTAATATATGACATACCTCAACTCCATCCATTTCCGGCATCATAATATCCAGCAGAATTACATCAGGATTGTATTTGCCAGCCAAGTCAATGGCATCCTTCCCATTTCCGGCAATTTCAACTATAAATCCCTCTTTATCTAGATTATATGACAAGAATTCCAAAATATCAGGGTCGTCATCAACGACGAGAATTTTTTGAGGATTATTCATTTTGCAACATTTTATTCAATTGTAATTTCATATATTTCTCCGGTAATTGCATTTTTGGGGAACGGTATATTCTCCTGCAGATACGGACTTCCGGGCCACCATTGTGTGTTATGGAACTCCTGAGTAATAATTAAAAGCATCTGATTATTCGGAATCATTGAAATGGATTCATCAACAAAACCCACGACAAACAATTTGTCTTTTTCGGGACCGATGCGCCAGATGATTTTATCAGGTTGCCAATCTATTTGGAAATAATAGTAATCTCGTCCAAAAACTTCATCGTCCGAAATAAAGTACTTTTCTATCACAGCCCGATATGTATCTTCCCAGCGGAACCAGTGAAACTTCCTGCCCTGGTATTGAATTTCGTTACATCCTGTTCCGAAATTGGATGGTGATGCGCATGCCATATCCCAGTTGGTACAGCAAACAGCTATTGTGTTATCAAGCGAAGCGATATACTCGGGCATGAGCACATTCCAATCGGCAGGGTTTTTCTGATTGACAACCGGCTCGTTATATAATGGGGGATATTCATTATCGGGGCAATAGGGAACTGTTTTCAAAATTTCAAAATCAATTTCGGAATAAGCAACCCTGTTCACTCTTTTCTCTTCGGTGCCACCCCAGTAAGTTGCCATGTATCCATTTTTTTCACACGACCTCCGCAGGTTCCATCCACTTTCTTCTCCAAATCCACCCTGATAAATCAACCATATTGCATTGGTGATACCATTCCACACATTGTCTTTATTCAGCAACTCTGTCAAATTTGCCTTTACTGTTATTTTTCCATACGTAAAACCATGTCTCGTTATAATGCCTACATTTTCTTTGCGCCAATCTCCATAGGTAGCCCCTGGGTTTTGAATAACAATTTTATTTTCCACTGAATCAGATGAAACCGTAAGACACGGATATTTTGCATTGGTTGGTGTGATACCGATAAGCTCTTCTTTCCTCGTAAATGCATTATTCCAATTATATTCCTCCTTACTGTACCCATCGTTTAATACGTCGGTAATTACAGGGATATTGAACATTTTACTAGAGCGGTCGACATAATGTATGAATTGCTGAACAGCAGCATTTTCGTATATTGTACGTGAATTATTGCAATTACATGTGAATGTTTCACTATAATTCAAAGTTTTTCGAAAATCGTAATCATGAGCATAGATTCCGGCTCCCAAGTCGGGTTTTGCTTTTACATTCAACACCGCTTCGTATTTTTTTATGAAGCTATCTCCAAGCTTCGCTCCATCTCCATAAAGAAAATAATAATACGGGTTTACAAAATCATTCTTATATGTTTTGTTGATATGTTGCAAATAATCAGGTATTTTTTTAATATCCACCTCTGTTGCTATGACTAGTAAAATACTATAATCACCTACTCTTGGGTTTCGCTTCCACCTATCGTTCACACCATTGAAATAACAGTTTTTTTCGTCGCGGGGATTACCAATTATTCTAAAAAAATCCTGAATTTGTTTTTTTTCTCCCGGTTCAATTTCACCCACAGGCTTAAACCCGAGAAGAGTATCCTCCCATGATCCATAGAAATTCTCACTAGCGTATGGATGCATTTGATTTGAATTATCAGAAACTTCAGGAACTTTATAAGTTTCGTTCTGATAATAAATTTTATAATAGTATTTTTCCTTTCTGGAAGAAGTATTCTTTATTGTAAATTCATAATTGAAGTACCCAGATTCAGTCTGCCGTATGGATGGTATTACAAAACCAAGGATGGCTTCCCTGTAATCAAGCATCAATTGTTTGTTGTCCTGCCCGGGTTGGTAATTGGTCAACCAATGCACATTATCCACCGAAAATGACAGCTTTTTTGCGGAAGGCTCTGAAGTGCATGAAAAAAACAAGGCAATCAGCACCGCTGCTGAAACAATATTTAATATAAATCCGCCTTTAGAACGCATAAATCTCAACTTTTGATTTCATCATCTCCTTATCGTGTGTTGTACTTTGAGTCAAGTTAGCAGATGAAACATCAATAAACGAAAAACACATAATTTCCGGTGTCTCATCGCCTGTATAATTTCCACACACAATACTGTTGTTTGTATAGTATTTCGGGTTCAACCCATCAGGGAATCCCTTGAAGTCAATCGACTTTTCGATTGTATACATCTTTTTATCAACGTTAATCTGTTTCAGATCGAATCTCCACGACCTGTCGAGAACTAAAACTTTACCAGAATTGTTTTTGTGGCTACCGATAGAAATATAATCTGCCCTAGCGTTTAACAGGTAATGATCTTCCAATATTTCTGGGGTTTGGGCAACTTGAGTAATGCGAATTGCGCCTTTTTGCAGGGAAACTGAAAATATACGGTAAACCATTTTGGTTTCTTCACCATATATTGCAAAAATCTCACTTCCTGCTATTTCAGGCAAAACATCGTAACAATAAAACTTCGAAATTGAGGGGAAGTTATTTTTTTCTGTTATAAATACCGGCTCTCTTTTTTCGGATGGGTAAATACAGCCAAATTTGGTTCCCTGTAGCACAAGTATTGCCGGCTTATTAGCTCCGGTTGTAGATATACAGGCGCCCCATGTCGTTGTAGAAAATCCATCAAAGCTTTCGAATTGCTTTTCCCAAAGTTTTGTCCCTGAAATCTGATAAGCATCATTATTCAAACTAAAGCAAATTATTTTTCTGCCTGAATTATCGATGAAGCAAATTTCATCTTTCTTGTTGTTATCCCAATCAATCGGAATCATCAAAGCATTCTCATTAACTTTTTCGCTGAATATTACAGGTTTTGAGAACAATCCCTCTTTAACTGCATAAAATATTGACAATGTATTGGGCGAATTACCGGCTACAACCTGTTCATGCTGCTGATTCAATAAACGTATATTTGAGATATAGTTGTACTTTTTAATAATTCCTTTCTCCGGCAGGACTTTTCCCATTACGTAAGTACCATAACTGCATGGATATGGCGGGGTGTTGATTGCAGGCTTAAATACCGAATCGACAGTTAAGTCGCACAGAGCATTATTACCCAGTTTTATATCGTCAGTGTTTTTCATAATTACGAGTATGTCATCCACGTATACCGAATTATTGTTCCTGTTCCATCCATAAATACACAGGGTGTTTCCGGGGGAGCATACTTCGGGAGGAATTTCGAAACTATCCTGTTCTTTAATCCATTTTTTTACCGGACTATTTGTTTTACCAAGAAGATAACCGTACCAAAAAACATCGTTATTGTTTTTATCTTTTACTGCAAAAACCAGTACGTAGTCCATTTGGGCTTTTTCACTCAGGTAGTAAAACCTGAAGTTCACCCTATCGACCTGTGTTAGATCAAAATCTGCCAATGGAATCATGGTAGGCGCGGTATAGGTATTTTTGCCGGCTGCTGAGGCTGATTTCTGACTGTTGTAGGCGACACGTGTAGTAATTCCATCTCCGCTAATCCCTTCGTAATCGATTAGTTTCGATCGTTTCAGTCTCGTTTGAGCATCCCCATTTTGAAAACTAATTTCGATATCGTCGATATACACAATATGGCCATCTCCAAGATAATTACACCCATAAATTCTGACCTTATTGCCCTGATTCATCAAGGAATCTGGAATAGTAAATTGTCTGGATGCATAAAACCACTCTCCCGCAGTCACATTATCGCGATTCACCTGGAGTGCATCCCAATACAATTGGGTTTGCATATCTTCATCAAACACCGACAGTACAAGAAGTACATTCATCTTAGTTTTAACGGGCAGAAACCATGCGCCAATTTTCACAGAGCCAGTGTTGGCAGATGCAATGTTATCAAGGTCGAAAACTATGGCTGCTGAGTATGCATTGCGCTCTGCCATTACCGTGCTATGCTTCCCCGACAGTGCATGTTCTGTACTGATGCCACCTTTGGAATTTTCGAGAATGAGGTAATCTGTTTCAAAATTAATAATGAATTTTTCAGGAATAACTTCGGAGTTTAGATTGTTTTTTTTTCCATCCGTATTCTTAAACTCCCAATGTGCTGCAATGTATAATAAAACAGATAACAATAATATTGCAATAAAAGTAAAAACCAAATACAGATTTTTATTCTTTTTCAGATACGGGAACGTCATCTTTATTTGGTTCAATGTTGGTTTCGTTAATAACATATAGCGGCCGGTTCCTGACGTTATTGCCTATCCGGCTTATATACTCACCGATAATACCCAGGCTTATAAGTTGAATTCCGCCGATAAAGAGAACACTAATAATGAGAGATGCCCAGCCCTGAACATATTCCTTTGCCACAATCCGCTGATAAAGCGCCCATAACATAATAAAAAACGATACCAGACTAAAAACAAAACCCATATAGGTTGCAAATTTCAGTGGAAAATCGGAGAAGGAGGTAATGCCATCGACAGCAAATCGCCACATTTTTTTAAACGAATACCCGGACACCCCATCGAGTCTTTTGTCGCGGTGGTATGCAACACTTGTTTGTTTTAACCCAATCCAGGCGATTTGTCCTCTTAGAAACTTCTGTTGTTCAGGCATTTTTTTCAGCAAGTTTGCTACCCTGCGGCTAATAATTCTGAAATCACCGGTATCAACAGGAATGCGGCTTCGGGTAAGGATTGATAAAATACGGTAGAAAAACCTTGCTGTCAATTTTTTAAAAACAGAGTCACCTTTCCTGCTTTCTCTTTTCGCGTATACCACATCGTAACCCTCATTCATTTTGTTATAGAGTTCTCCCAATACAGCAGGGGGGTCTTGAAAATCAGCGTCCATGAAAACAATTCTTTTCCCGGAGCAAACTTCAAGTCCTGCTGTAATTGCTATCTGATGTCCAAAATTACGGCTTAGGTCAATATATTTCACCTTGTTATCGGAAACTGCCAAACCTTTAATTACCGGTAACGAAAGGTCTGAACTGCCATCGTTCACAAATATGATTTCGTACGATACGATAGAATTTTTTTGTAGAACAGCAGTAATTTCGGTGTACAGATTACCTATATTCTTCTCCTCGTTTAACACCGGGATTATTACTGATAAATTAATGTCGTACAACTCTTTCATTATTCATCAAATTAACACAAATATAGTATTATTTACAATCATTCCGATGTCTCATGGTCGTTTTCAGCCACAATATGCGGTCTAATAAGTTCTCCGATTGCACGAAGATTAAAAATCCGAATCAGAAATGCAAATAACAGCGATAAGGCAACCGCTACAATAAAAGCAGTAAACCAACCGTGAAAAAGATAGCGACAGGCAAACGAAATTCCGATGGAAATCGGGAAAAACAGAATTATTCTGGCAATCAAACTATAATTTGCACGAATATTCAGCAGTTTTACAGCAATAAATATTTGCGCAGTCATAGTAATGAGCTGTGTTACCATACTAGTAAAAGCAGCACCAGTCGACCAAAAAGCAGGGATAAGGATGAAATTAATACTGATGTTAAACACCATACCTGCCGCCGCCATAATGTTCAAATACTTCAGGCTGCCATTTGCAGTGAGCAGAGAGCCAAAAATATAAGTACCACAAATTCCGATAAAACCTACCATAAGATAGCTCAACACAGGGGCACTACGTTCGGCAAATCCTACATACATCAGATGCATTAGTTCATTGTTGAAAACAATGCACACCGATGCGAGAACTATAGCCGGAACAATAAGTAAAAGTGCCGCTATTTTGATTATGCCGCCGACATTTTCTTTTTTCTGGAGCATTCGGGCGAACATAGGCATTAATAATACCGAAAACAGATAGGCTATCATGGAAAAAGCATCCAGAATACGGAAAGCCTGGGCATATATGCCGCTTTCTTCCTGTCCGTTGGGCAACAACCTCTCTATCATAATAGAATCCACCCGGTTGTAGAAAGCCATAAGCAGAATAAGCAAAGCAAATGGAAAACTTTGCTTGATGTAAACTGCATAAAACCTGTAATCGAAATGTAGCTTAAAATATGTTGTTTTACGAACAACAATAATGAATGCGACGATAGCAGTGATTAAATAAGCTGCAGTCTGCGAGTAAACAAACCATTCAATTCTGAAAGGCACTGATGTAACATGTCCCCACAGAAGTATTCCACAAATCAGAATCATAATAAACCTATCAAGCACCGAAAGAATACTATCGGTTTTAAAAAACTGAAGACCACTTACGTTGGAACGAAGATATAATACGAATGAAGCGAGAAACTGATTTACAATGAGAACGCCAAGTACACTGAATTGCCTTATGTCGTAACCCAGTGCCAATGCGGCAACTAACGACACAAGGGCATAAAATACAGCCAATAACAAACGTAAGGAAACAATGTTAGAAAAATACTTGCTCAGCATGTGGCTGTGCCTTGCTATATTTCGGTTGTTATTATTGGTAATTCCTAAGTCGAGTAAAATCTGAAGTATAAGTGAAAAATTGAATAAAGAAAAATACAGCCCATATTCCTGAGCCCCAACCACATTTTGGACACTTCGTTCGATTCCGAAAATCCAGAATGGTTTGACCAACAAGTTCAGAAGCAACAGAAATGCAAGGTTTATTAGAAAATTTTTCTTCAAGAGTTGGGTGTTTTGTCTTGCAAATATAGAAAATTGCATTGTTACTGATTCTATTTTTAAAGTATTGGCTTATGAAAATCAAGTAAATAGTATTAAGCATTGTAAAACACAAAATTTTCTTATTTTTGTACGCCTTTTTCGGGTGTTTCCGGAAAATTAAAAGAAATTCAATTAATTAAAACAGATAAAACTCTGACATGAAAACTTATCAGACGAATCAGATCAGAAATGTTGCCCTCTTGGGTAACGGAGGTTCAGGAAAAACAATGCTTGCAGAAAGTATGTTATTTCTAGGTGGTATCATAACCCGCAAAGGTGATATCGACAGTAAAAATACAGTTTCCGATTACAGAATTCTGGAGCAGACCAATGGAAATTCAATTTTTTCTACGGTGATGTACACAGAATACAAAGACACAAAAATCAATATTATCGATAATCCCGGTCTTGATGATTTCATTGGTCAGGTTGTTTCCTCACTCAATCCAGCTGATCTGGGTTTACTGGTTGTAAATGCACAGAATGGAGTTGAGGTTGGCACCGAAATTCACAACCGGTATCTTGAAAAAGCTCATAAGCCTGTGATTATTGCCATGAATCACCTCGATCATGATAAAACAAATTTTGAGAAGAGTATCGATATGCTTCACGAGTCGATGGGTGGCAATGTTGTGGTGGCACAATATCCTGTAAACCAGGGCGTCAGCTTCGACAGTATCATCGATGTTATTACCATGAAAATGTATACCCTGAAAGATGGCAAAACCATAATCAGCGATATTCCTGCTTCACAAATGAGTCATGCTGAAGGGCTGAGAATGCAGTTAATTGAAAAAGCTGCTGAGGCCGATGAAGCACTCATGGAGAAATTTTTCGAAAACGACACGCTGTCTGAAGCCGAAATGATGCAGGGTATTGCTGCCGGATTACCTCACCGCGGCATTTTCCCTGTTTTCTGTGTAAACGCAAGAAATGACCTCGGTGTTGAAAGACTTATGGACTTTCTGGCAGGTGTAGCTCCTGCCCCCGATCATTGCGAACCTATAAATAACAGCGAAGGTGAACCTGTGAAGTGCTGTACAAAAGAAAAGCCGGCAATTTTCGTTTTTAAAACTTCAATCGAAGAGCATATTGGCGAAATTAACTATTTCAAGGTGATGTCGGGAGAAATAACCGAGAGCATCGACCTTTACAACTCAACGAAAGGCGTTAAGGAAAGACTCTCGCAGTTGTTTGTTTGCGCAGGTAAAAACAGAACAAAAGTGCCTAAGCTTGTTGCAGGTGATATAGGCGCCACAGTTAAACTGAAAGCCACTAAAACATGTCATACGCTTGTAGCCCCCGGATTTGACTGGACAATTCCATCAATTGAATGGCCTTCGCCAAAATTCCGCACTGCCATTAAAACAGTAAATGAAGGTGAAGAGGAGAAATTGGGAGAAGCACTGAACCGCATGCGCGACGAAGACCAGACGATTGTGTTCGAGCATTCAAAAGAACTTCGTCAGTTGATTATTTCAGGGCAGGGTGAATACCATCTGAGCATTGTTAAGTGGCACCTTGACAATCAGTTTAAAATTGAAACCAACTTCCTAAAACCACGAATCCCTTACCGTGAGACCATAACCAAAAAAGCACAAGCCGATTACCGTCATAAAAAGCAATCGGGTGGTGCAGGACAGTTCGGCGAGGTACATTTAATCGTGGAGCCATATTCCGAAGGCTTGCCAGAACCCGATATGTACAAAATCAATAACAAGGAATACAAAATTTCGGTGCGTGGTAAAGATGAAATTGAACTTGAATGGGGCGGCAAACTTCAGTACTTCAACTGTATTGTAGGAGGTTCTATCGATGCGCGATTTATGCCTGCTATCCTGAAAGGGATCATGGAGAAAATAGAAGTTGGCCCACTGACCGGATCTTATGCACGTGATATCAGAGTATGTGTTTATGATGGAAAAATGCACCCTGTTGATTCAAACGAGATTTCGTTCCGGCTTGCCGGACGTAATGCATTCAGCATGGCCTTCAAAGATGCCGGACCAAAAATTATGGAACCTATCTACGATGTTGAAGTGTTTGTTCCCGGCGACCGTATGGGTGATGTAATGAGCGATTTGCAGGGGCGTCGTGCAATTATACAGGGTATGAGCAGTGAAAAAGGATTCGAAAAAATCATGGTTAGAGTACCGCTTGCCGAAATGGGAAATTACTCTACTGCTTTACGTTCACTTACCGGAGGTCGTGCAATGTATAATATGAAATTCAGCGAATACCAGCAAGTTCCGCCAGATGTTCAGGAAGCACTGCTCAAAGAATATGCACAACAGGATAGTGAAGAATAATTACTGTTCCTTCTTTATAAAAAAGACCGCTTTTTAAGCGGTTTTTTTATCCCCCTTTTTTAATAATACATTTGGACATTTATTAAACGTAATGAAAATTTTAGGCTTTCCCTACTGGCTCCACGTGAATGGTTACCGTGAGGTGCTCTAATTGCGTCTTAAGGATTTCTTCGATATCGTCGCAATGCCGGTGAACTTCTGCCAAAACCATTCCAGCGGGAAGTTCCAGATGAAATTCAACAAAACGATAATTGCCCGCCTTTCGGGTTTTCAGGTCGTGATATTTCAGATTTCGGGCAGCCAGAATTTCGTTAATCCGGCTGACTTCTGATTCGTCGAGCGAAACATCGAGCAAAGGAGTGAATGCTTTTTTCAGTAACTGAAACGATTCCCAGAGTATAAGCAAGGCCACGAGAATGGCAATTATGGGGTCGATTAATGGTATTCCGGTAATCCAAAGCAGTAGCAAACCGAGCCCAACTCCCAGCGAGGTATATACGTCGGTTTTCAGGTGCAGTGCATCTGCCTCCAGGGCTACCGAATCGGTTTCCTTCGCTACTTTATACAGCTTTCGCGACACGAAATAATTTACCACGGCCGAAACAAGCATAACCGTTGCCCCCAGCAGTACGAATTCAGGTTCGCCCGGGTTTTCTATTTTATGAATCGCCTCCACAACAATCCATACGGCAGCGCCGACTATAAGCAATGCCTCTATCACTCCCGAAACATTCTCGAATTTGCCATGCCCGTAGGGATGTCTTTCGTCGGCAGGAATATCGGAAACACGAACGGCAAAAAAGGCAATCACCGCAGCAACCAGATCCATAAGCGAGTGTATGGCCTCCGAGATAATACTTACCGACCCGCTCAACAAACCCACAGTTAACTTCAAAGCGATTAGCAACGTGTTTGACGCGACTGAGAGCCTGGCTACTGAAACCTTTTTGTTCATCGAATAAGAATTTCGTACAAATTTACATGGAGGATTTTTTACAGACAAAAAAAGATATTACCGCGTATTACTTTGATTATCAAATGATTATAACTAACAATTATTAAGTTATTACCAGTTTATCAATGAAAACGAAAGACAAATTCTTTCAATTCAGATAATTATATTGCAATCCTTTTATAGACATGTAGTGCAATTAATAATTACTTTTGAAACCAATTATCGGAATATGAAAACTCTTATTATTTACGACAGTTTTTTTGGCAATACCGAAAAAATTGCTTTTGCGATTGCCAAATCGCTTACGAACGACCATTCTGTTGAAATACACAAAGCATCAGATTTTTCTGACTTCATCAACTCTGAATTTGATATTTTGATCCTAGGGTCACCCACAAGAGGTTTTAAAGCTACGCCACTGGTGCAGGCATTCATTGACGACTATTCATTAAAGCCGGGAAAGCCAATGGCTGTGGCTGTTTTTGATACACGCATAAAAATCGAAAATATTAAGCAGGGATTTTTTCGATATATCGTAAAAAAAGGAGGATTTGCAGCCGATAAAATGATGCGGGCATTTTCGAAAAAACAAATAGATACAATAGTTGCACCGGAAGGGTTTTATGTAATTGACAAGGAAGGTCCGCTGGAAGCGGGCGAAGAGCAGAGAGCTGAAAACTGGGCTCAGACTATACTTGAAAATTATACCAGAAACACAAACTTAAACTGACTTTTTAAGCTTGCCTCATCTGTGAGTGGCTGCAAAAAACAAAAAATTGTACGAAGCAAAAGACCTTCTAATGTATTCTTGCCCCATGAATAAATAAGTCAGGTCTTCACGCAATACTCATCGTATTAACCTCAGGAGCAATTTTCTTTACCAGTCCCTGCAACACAGTTCCGGGCCCCGATTCAATAAACATATCAGCACCATCGGCTACCATATTCTTCACGGTTTGAGTCCAAAGTACGGGGCTGGTGAGCTGTAATATCAGGTTTTGTTTTATTTCAACGGGGTTGGTGTGTGGTTTGGCATCCACGTTCTGATACACCGGACAGCGGGGTGCTGCAAATTTGGTGTTCTCAATGGCAGCCGCCAGTTCTTCGCGGGCCGGCTCCATCACCGGAGAGTGAAAAGCACCTCCTACAGGAAGTTTAATCACCTTGCGCACACCGGCTGCTGTTAGTTTTTCGATAGCGAGATCGATGCCACGGATAGTTCCCGAAATTACCACCTGACCCGGAGAATTAAAGTTCGCCGGCACCACGATGTCGTCAACCGACTGACAAATTTCGGCGATCAATGCATCGTCGGCGTTAAGCACAGCAGCCATGGTTGATGCTGCGGCTTCGCATGCCTTTTGCATGGCCAGTGCACGCTTGAGAACCAGACTCAGACCATCTTCGAAACTCAGTGCTCCAGCAGCTGTCAGGGCACTGAACTCACCCAAAGAATGACCGGCCACCATGTCGGAAGTAAAATTGTTACCATGGGCAATGGCAAGCAACACCGAATGGGTAAAAATAGCCGGCTGGGTAACTTTGGTTTGCTTCAGTTCTTCGGGTGTTCCCTGAAACATAATTTCGGTAAGATTGTAACCAACAATTTCGTTGGCTTTATGAAATAATGCGGCAATCGTACTGCTGTTGTCGAACAAATCTTTTCCCATACCGGGAAACTGTGCCCCTTGTCCGGGGAAAACGTAAGCTTTCATTTATTTTAATTTTGTGAAATGGATATTCAGCCTATTAATTTTCATTGTGTCCTGTTTTTTTAAGAATACAGAATACAGAATGCAGAAGGGGTGGTTTTTCGGGTGAGGGAAACTCGATATTGCGAGGACTTTTTCGAATATCATTACAGAGGTATCTACCATCGAATTGACTGTCCCCGATTCTGTATTCTGAATTCTGTATTCTCTCATCTGCCTTCATGAAGTTTGCATTTTTATAAAATTTGATCAACCATCGAAATATAATAATACATTGTAGTGGTTGGTTTAGCTCAATTTCGAAGAAATGAGGTGCAAAAATTCTTTGCGTGTGGCTTCTTTGCAGAACGCACCGACGAAGTCGCTGGTTGTGGTTACAGAATTTTGCTTCTGAACTCCCCGCATCTGCATACACAGGTGACGGGCTTCGATAACCACCGCAACACCCAGGGGATTCAGGGTAGTCTGAATACATTCCTTAATTTGTGTTGTAAGTCTTTCCTGAACCTGCAGGCGGCGCGAATAGGCTTCTACCACGCGTGCAATTTTACTCAGACCGGTTATGTAATGATTCGGAATATAGGCAACATGGGCCTTGCCAAAAAACGGAACCAGGTGGTGCTCGCACAAACTGTAAATTTCAATATCCTTCACAATCACCATTTGATGGTAATCTTCGTGAAATTTTGCGGAATTTAATATTGCCTCGGGATCCATGTTGTAACCCTGCAACATAAATTGCATGGCTTTGGCAACACGCAAGGGTGTTTTTTCGAGTCCTTCGCGGGTAGGATCTTCACCCAGAAGGCTTATAATTTCGCGATAATGACCACCGATCTGTTGTATTTTTTCGGCATCGTATTTTTCGGTCTTTACATACCCGCCTTTCTTTTTGTTGTTCAGCGATTGTTCCATAACAGCAATTTTGTTGCAAATAAAGCAATTTTTCAGTTAATTTGTTCAAATGAAAGTTCTGATAGTATCGGCCACACCATTCGAAGCACAGCTTCCTGATTCGCTTTTTCACGTTTTTACCGCAGAAGGTTACCATCGCCACGATGGCCGGATTCCCGTGCTGGTAAGCGGTCCCGGAATTATGTCCTGTGTTTTTTCCTTAGCGGAGACATTGCAACACTACCAACCTGAAATGATTATAAACATGGGAATTGCCGGGTCGCTCAAATCTGCAATTAAAATCGGAACCCATTGCGTTGTGGCATCAGATTACCTGATTGATTCAGGCATTTTCCGCAACAATGTTTTTACGCATCTGAGAGATTGCGACTTCTCTCTGAACAACGATAAGCTTTTTCGGGCTACAGCCGATATTTTGCCACTTATGCCCGAATGCAGCGCTGTTCATGGTCAAACAGTGGGTCTGTTTTACGATTTGCCCTTACACCAACGTCCTGAGCCGTACCAACAAAGCGCTGCAGACATCGAAACCATGGAAGGGGCTGCCGTGTTTTATGTTGCTGCCTCCAAAGGAATTCCAGTGTGCAGCATACGCACTATTTCGAACACCGTTGGCATTGCGCATGAACCCGGGCAATTCTTAAATGCGGTTACATCGAACTGTGCGATAATTGAAACCCTCATTTCACGACTCGGTGCATCTTAATTTTGCCATATCGCCCTGCCCCAACGACACCTATATTTTTCACGCATTGAAAAATATTCAGGGCTTTGCACCCGGCATAGAACCTGTGTTCACTTTTGCTGATGTGGAAGCACTCAACGCTATGGCTCTGAGCAGCGAACCCGATGTTTGCAAGCTGAGCTTTCATGCTTACGCCCACTGCCACAACAATTACCGCCTGCTGGGTTCAGGCAGTGCACTGGGGCATGCCTGCGGTCCGCTGCTCATCAGCAAACGAAAAATATACCCCGACGAATTGCGCGATGTACACATTGCCATTCCGGGCAAGCTTACGACCGCAAACCTGTTGCTGGGCATTGCTTTCCCAGAAGCTACACGCAAAACAGAATATGTATTTTCGGATATCGAAACCGTGGTTCTCGATGGTGAATGCGACGCCGGCCTCATCATTCACGAAAATCGTTTCACCTACGAAAAAAAAGGTCTTAAAAAAATCATTGATCTAGGGGAATGGTGGGAAAATAAATTCCAATTACCCATTCCTCTGGGCGGAATTGCCATTAAAAGAAGCATTGCACCCCACATTGCCGAAAATGTAGAACAAGCCATTCGCAACAGCATCGTATATTCGCACACCCACCAAAGCGAAGCCCTTGCGTTTTGCCGCAGCCTGTCGCAGGAAATGGATGAAAAGGTATTGCAACAACATATCAATTTGTATGTTAACGATTACAGCCTCGATTTGGGTGAAAAAGGCAGGCAAGCCATAAATTTTCTTTTCGCCAGGGCAATTGAAACCAAAATTATCCCCAACGGGGTTGAATTGTAGAGACGCGATAAATCGCGTCTCAAAAACGCACTGACGCGGAAAAATCGCTTCTAAAAAAAACAGAGACCCGATATCGGGTCTCCGCAAAATTATATTACAATAATTCACCCTATTTCACCAGTTTCGAAAGTACCATGTAACCCATGAGTTTGCCATTTTTATCGTAGTTTTCGCTGCGAACCACTCCTGCGGAGGATGAAATCCATTCTGTTACAGAAGCCTGAGTGTTCATAAAGGCAACTTTGCTGGTAACTGTATAGGTTATCTTTGTAGCCTGAAATGTACCGGCAGGAACTGTAATCGATTCGCTGCTAACAACTTTTCGGTCCGTAATATTGACTACCATATTAAAAACCTGAAAACCCTGACTGCTTGCTGACATTGTAAATTTTGCATCAGGAAGTGTTGTTCCAGGTACAAGCGTTGAAGGGTACTGCATTCCAACATTCTCAACTTTCACATCCATGTCTTTGTATGCATCCATTGTTGATTGGTCCATGAAGTTGCTCATATCAACGTAAATCACGCCATTTTCACATTTATATGTCATTTTCGATGTGAATTGATTTTTCTTTGCATCAATTGAATTGGTTTCGATGGTGGCTTCGTAGCCAACTGCAGTATTGTTTACTGCCAACACTTTTGTTGTTGCAGTTGATTCGAGTTTGTCTTTAGCATTGAAATTTTGTGTTTCCCACGACGCACCTTCATGCAACGGATAATAATCGGGGCAGGTTTGGGCTATGGTAAAAACGGCAATTACACAGGCAATGGTACTGAGAAATACTCTTTTCATAATTTTTTGTTTTAGTTTATTGTTTGCAAAATTAATTCGATTTGGGCAGGTTACAAATATTGTGCAAAAATAATTAACACATCACACATCGTTTTAAAATAACTATTTAACAAAATTTGTCGTCGCGTTCGAAAGCTGTTTCCTAAAATATCCATAAAATCACTAACTTTGTTTATCAAATGAAAAAACGAGCATGAACAAACGCATTGTTATTATCGGTGCAGGAAACGTAGCAAACAACCTAGCCTCGCTGTTACAGGGCAGCGCATACACCATAGTGCAGGTGTTCAGCCGCAGCAACAATTCGGCCGCAGCACTCGCTCAGCAATGTGCATGCAGCCACACCTGTAATTTCGGCAAGATTACCAATGCGGCCGACATCTACATTTTCTGCCTCAGCGACGATGCCAACATGCAATACATTCCCCAATTTCGCCACACGGCGAAACTGTTGATTCACACTTCGGGCAGCATGAGCCCTGCTGTTTTTGCGGGTCTTACAGCAAACTATGGCGTTCTCTACCCTTTGCAATCGCTAAAAAAAGGCATTAGCATCGCTGCCTCGCAAATTCCATTTTTAATTGAAGCCTCCAACCAGGAAAGCTTTAAACAAATTGCCGCAATAGCAGAGGCTATGGGCGCAACTTTCACACATGCCGACACCATACATCGTACCTGGGCGCATATTTCGGCGGTTTTTGCCTGCAATTTCAGCAACCACATGTTGGCCATTGCCTCCGACATTGCACGAAAAAACAACGTACCCTGGGAAATGCTTCAGCCCCTTATCGTAAATACTTTTAACCGAAGTTTGCATGCCGACCCCTTTACTGTGCAGACCGGTCCGGCTTACCGAAACGAAAAATCGGTGATGCAAAAACACAGCGAAATGTTGCACGACGGGTTTAATACTTACGAAAACTTGTATAAAACCATTAGCAATAGTATATTTGAAATGTATAAAACAAATAAAAAGGAAGATTGATGATACCCGATGAGAGCCTGAATTTCAAACAGTTATTGAAAAATATAAAAGCCATTGTTCTCGATGTCGACGGTGTATTGTCGTCGTGCCAGGTGCTGATTGAGCCTGATGGAGAACTTCAGCGCAACACCAACGTGAAAGACGGCTTTGTTGTTCAACTGGCTACGCGCATGGGTATCAGAATAGGAATTATTACAGGAGGGAAATCGGACGCAGTGGTAAAACGCTACAATAAAATTGGGGTCGACGACGTATATTATCAGGTGAAAGATAAAAACACAGCGCTTGATGAATTTATGAATAAGCACAATTTGAAACCATCAGAGATTTTATATATGGGCGACGACCTTCCCGACTATCGGGTAATGCAGCGTGTGGGCGTGGCCACCTGTCCGCTCGATGCAGCCCAGGAAATTAAAGCCATTTCGCTCTATGTGTCGCAATATAAGGGTGGCGAAGGCTGTGTGCGCGATATCATTGAACAGGTGTTGCGCACTCAGGGTAAATGGATGACAAATGAGGCATTTGTATTATGCTGAGTTTCTTACGATTAATACGGTTCCCAAATTTGGTAATGGTTGCGCTAACCATGTACGCTATGCTGTATGGTATTGCCCATCCGGTTCTGGAGTATTACGGAGGTGAAATTGTCACCAGCCCGTTGCAATTTATCTTTCTTGTGCTGTCGTTTGTTTTCCTTGCAGCAGCTGGGTATGTAATAAACGATTATTTCGACCGTAAAGCCGATTTGGTAAACAGACCCGATACTATTGTGGTAGGAATACACATAAAACGCCGCTGGGCAATGGTTTTTCATACAGTATTCAATATTATCGGAGTTATACTCGGGTTTGCTGTTGCTTTTTCGATTGGCAAATGGTGGTTCGGGTTTCTTTTTATCGCTTTTTCATTGATACTATGGTGGTATTCTTCGAACCTTAAGAAACTACCAGTTGCAGGGAATCTTACCGTTGCCATATTAGGCGCCGTGGTGCCTCTTACCATTGCCGGATTTCAATATTACGGAACAATCCGTGTTCTAGGTATTTTACCTGTCAATATTTCCATTGCAATGAAAGAGATTTTCGACATTTCAGTAGGATTTGCTGTGTTTGCATTCATGTTTAATTTCATTAGGGAGCTCGTGAAGGATATGGAGGATATTGAAGGAGATAAAGCCATGTATTGCAAAACAATCCCTATTGTGCTTGGAATAAGATTAACGAAATACCTTGCTTCATTACTTTGTTTTGCCGGAGTCTTTCTGGTTTTACTGTCGTATGTTGCTTACATAAGGAACCTCTCCTATATGACCAACGATTTTATCAGTATCTGGTACGTTCCTGTTCTTGTTGCCCTGCCTCTTTTTTACTGTGGTATCAGGCTTATCTTTTCAGAAAAAAAATCTGATTACAAAATGATAAGTAATATCCTGAAATTAAATATGCTCACAGGTATCCTCTACACTTTGGTTATGTTTCTGATAATTATATCAAACACTGTAAAATGACCGGTAAAAAAATATACAATATTATTCTTGGGTCGGCAAGTCCGCGTCGCAGAGCCCTTCTCGAAGAAATGGGCATTCCTTTTCGGATAGTCAGAATAGATTTTCCTGAAGAGAACTTCCCCTCCCACTTATACCGTGAAGAAATTGCGCTTTATCTGGCTGCAGAAAAGTCAAAACATTTTGGCAATCTTGCTGAAAACGACTTGCTGATCACCGCCGATACCATTGTGTGGCATAACGATACTGTACTGGGGAAGCCCTTACATTACTCCGATGCTTTTCAGATGCTGAAGCGCCTCAGCAATCAGTGCCACGATGTTATTACCGGTGTTTGTCTGCGTAGCTCAGAAAAAACACATTGCTTCTTTGCAGAGACCAAAGTTAAATTTGCCGATGTCAGCAACGACGATATTAAAACATATATTGAAAAATACAAACCCTTCGATAAAGCCGGAGCCTATGGTATTCAGGAGTGGATTGGGCTGATTGGCATTGAATGGGTTCAAGGTTCGTATTTTAATGTTGTAGGATTACCGACACACCGTTTATTTGTTGAACTTCAAAATTTTTAAAAGTTTTCATGAAAAAATTACTATTCATTTTGATTGCATTAATTTCCTGGCTTTTCTCAATTGCCGGAGAAGGCATGTGGATTCCCCTACTGCTTGAAAAATATAACTACGAAGACATGCAGGCTAAAGGGTTTAGGTTAACGCCTGAAGATATTTACAGTATCAATCATTCATCACTAAAGGATGCTGTTGTTATATTTGGAGGGGGTTGCACCGGTGAGGTAATTTCAGATCAGGGGCTTATTATAACGAACCATCATTGTGGGTTTGGCACTATTCAGCGACACAGCAGCCTTGAGCACGACTATCTTACCGATGGTTTTTGGGCACAGACAAAAGAAGAAGAATTGTCAAGTCCATGGCTCAAAGTTACTTTTCTCGTAAGAATGGACGATGTAACAGCCCAGGTGCTCAATGGCGTTTCCAATAAGATGACAGAAGCAGAACGCGATGCTGTTATTAATAAGAATATCGGTGAAATTACTTCAAGAGCGGTAACCGGAACCCATTATGAGGCAGTTGTTGAATCGTTTTATTATGGTAATCAGTATTTTTTATTTATCAATGAGGTCTTTAAAGACGTACGCCTTGTGGGTGCTCCTCCGTCCTCCATAGGTAAATTTGGCGGGGATACCGATAACTGGATGTGGCCACGGCATACAGGCGATTTTTCATTATTCAGAATATATTCCGACCCTAACGGAAAACCTGCAGCATATTCAAAAAATAACATTCCACTGAAACCCAGAAAGCATATGAGCATATCGCTGAAAGGAGTTCAGGAAGGTGATTTTACAATGGTACTCGGATATCCAGGAAGTACCGAACAATACATTCCTTCATACGCAGTTGATATTACTATGAATCAAACCGATCCAAACAGAATAAGCCTGCGCGAAGCCCGTCTCAGGGTAATAAACCAAGCCATGGACAACGATAGGGGTATCCGCATACAATATGCCAATAAAGCCGCCTCTATTGCAAACGGGTGGAAAAAATGGATTGGTGAAGTCAGGGGATTAAAACGTCTGAATGCAGTACACCAGAAAGAGCTCTTTGAACGTGCATTTCAGAAATGGACCGCTTCGAACCGAACTTTGACACAAAAATACGGTGATATCCTCTCAAAATATGAAAGCTTATATACTGCCGCAAAACCATATTATCATGCTTACGATTATCTTGCAGAAGCCGGATTTGGCATTGAGGTTATCAGTTTTGCCGGTAAATTCAACAGTTTGTACTTGGCTGCCAAAAGCGGTTCCAGTAAAGAAGACCTTAACGGGATAATTGAAAAGCTCAAACCGGGTATTGCTGCATTTTACAAAGACTATCAAGCTTTCATTGATCATGAAGTAATGAAATCGTTGTTAAAAATGTACTATAAAAATGTTCCGTCCGCATATTTGCCGACCTTTTTATGTAAAAATTTTCTGCAGAATAGTGATGAGATGATTGAAATGATGGCTGATAATGCATTTGAAAAAAGCATTTTTACAAATCAGGCACGGCTCGACAAATTCTTATTGGATTTTAAACCCAAAAACTATAAAAAGCTGGAGCTCGATCCTGTGTTCATCATGTATCGTAACCTCATTGATTTATACATCAATAAAATTGAACCTGTGATTGCCGATACCGAAAATGAACTCGACAGTTTAAACCGTGTGTACATGAAAGCGCAGATGGAATTTATGGCCGACAGCCTTTTCTATCCCGATGCGAACTTTACGATGCGCCTTACTTACGGGAAAGTTTCGGAATACAAACCCTGCGATGCTGTTACCTATAAATGGTATACCACGCTCGACGGTATCATCGAAAAAGATAACCCCGAAATTTATGATTATGATGTACCCGATAAAATAAAAGAATTATATAAGGCAAAAGATTACGGCAGATATGCCGATGCCGATGGCAAACTACATGTGGCATTCATTGCTACTAACCATACCACAGGCGGTAATTCCGGAAGTCCTGTGCTCAATGCCGATGGTGAACTGATTGGGGTAAATTTTGACCGGAACTGGGAAGGAACGATGAGCGACATCATGTACGATCCAAGTATGTGCCGCAATATTTCACTCGACATTAGGTATGCTCTTTTTGTAATCGAAAAATATGCCGGAGCAGACCACCTAATTGAAGAAATGACCATTGTTGAATAATAATACCTAATTATATGAATGTAAATAAAGTAATTTTAATCGGACGCCTCGGAAAAGATCCCATTGTATCGCATCCCCAACCAGAGTTAACCAAAGCTGAATTCACTCTTGCAACAACCGAATCGTATAAAAAAGACAATCAATGGGTTGATATTACCGAGTGGCATAATATTACCGCATGGCGCTCCTCAGGGCTATATGCCGAAAAACATCTAAAAAAAGGCATGCTCGTATATGTTGAAGGTAAAATCCGGTCAAACAAATGGCAGGACAGTAATGGGAATCAACGAACCACTTATGAAATCGTTGCGGATAATCTGCAAAAACTCGAAAAAACCCCAACTGATGCCCAACACGACACGAAAAACACTTTTACCGCATCTAAAAATACACTGGAAGAACCATCACCCGACGCAGGCCTGATGAATGGACCAAATGAATCAGACATTGTACCTTTTTAGATGTATCAGAATTCAACTGAAATATTATTTGTACTGCTGAATTTCGCAAAACTTAACCTGAGTTTTTATATTACAGGAACTCTTGTTGTAGTGGTATTAATTATTATTTCTGGAATGGTTTCTTCATCAGAAGTTGCATTTTTTTCGTTATCACCCAAGGACAAACTAAATTTAAGTAAGAACAAATCAAAATCGGGAAAAACAGCTTATAAATTACTGCTTAAACCTGAAAAGCTGTTAGGTACAATTTTGGTAACCAATAATTTCGTTAACGTGGCTATTGTTATTCTTGTAACATATCTTACCGGGCCACTGTTTTCCTTTATTGACAGCGAGACTATAAAAGTGATTGTGCAGCTTGTTATCGTTACTGCAATTCTCCTACTGTTGGGAGAACTTCTCCCGAAAGTGTATGCCAGTAAATTCCCGTTGAAAACAGCCTTGAAACTTGCACTGCCATTAAATGTAGCATCTAAAATATTCAGTCCTGTAGTATATATTCTTGTTCGTTCCACGAGCAGAGTAAACAAGCGAATGCAGCGCCGTCATAAACAAAACATCAGTATCGATGACCTCTCGCATGCCATTGAACTGGCTTCGGATGAGCTGAATGAAGAAAAGGAAATGCTCGAAGGAATAATCAATTTCACGAATATTGAGGTTAAAGAAATTATGAAGCCCCGCATGGATATTACGGCCTTCGAATATTCCGAAACATTTACCAAAGTACTTTCAGTTATTGTGGAAACCGGCTACTCCAGAATTCCGGTCTATAAAGAAAACCCTGATAACATTGTAGGGGTGCTGTACATTAAAGACTTACTCCCATATATTCATATTGAGGATAAAAAATCGTTCAAATGGCAAAAATTAATCAGGACGCACCTGATTATTCCGGAAACAAAAAAAATCAATGACCTGCTCAAAGATTTCCAGTCAAAAAAAATGCACATGGCCGTTGTGGTTGATGAGTACGGTGGCACCTGCGGGATTGTTACCATGGAGGATATTCTTGAGGAAATTGTTGGTGATATCAATGATGAAAGCGATACCGACGGCATATTATTTACCCAGATTAGTGAAAACACGTGGGAGTTCGATGGCAGGACAACGATTATTGATTTCTGCAAAACACTGGATGTTGACAGCAACCTATTTGACGCAGTAAGAGGTGAGAGCGATTCGCTTGCCGGACTAATACTTGAAATGAAAGGCGATATTCCCCATAAAAATGAAAATATAAATTACAGTCGGTTTACTTTTACTATTGAATCGGTTGATAAACGGAGAATAAAAAAAATAAGGGTTACAATTCATGAAAACAAGTAGCATTCTATTGTCGGTTGCAATCATTGCACTATTATTTGCATCTTCCTGTAAAAAGCACTATGCCCCACGTCCATATGGATATTTCAGAATCGATTTCCCTGAAAAAGACTATAAAACATCTGATACCACCTTTCCGTACTCATTCGAGATGCCGAGTTATAGTTTTATGCAAGCTGATACAATAAAACTCAACTGGGCTAATCTGGTTTTCCCTCTGAATCATGCCATTATTTATCTTACCTATAAAGAGTTGAACAACGATTTTGAAACTCATATGGAAGAATCGCGGGAGTTTGTTTATAAGCATACTGTAAAGGCTGATGCCATCGAAGAGTCGGTTTTTGTGAATGAAGATGAAAAAGTTTATGGAATTCTATACGATATCAAAGGCAACGCCGCAAGTTCCGTTCAGTTTTTTGTAACCGACAGCACCCGGCATTTTTTAAGAGGTTCTCTATATTTTGATTGTCCCCCGAACAAAGATTCGCTGGACCCGGTTATCAGTTTTATCCGCACCGATATTGTTCACATCATGGAAACTTTAAAATGGGCTAAATAATGCCTGTGATTACTGATTTAAACATTTCAGGTACCCGGATTGTATGCTGGCAAATAACCGAATCTGCTGACATACTCACCGGCAGTCTTCCTGAAAACATCCAAAAAGAAGCAGTAAAATATACCCACATCGGGCGAAGAGAAGAGTTTGCTGCTTCAAGGTTGTGTTTACAGCACGCAGGGTTTAAAGATCCTATTTATAAAGATACATGGGGGAAACCATTTATAAATAACGCTCATATTGGGATAACCCATACCGACGGATTTGCTGCAGTAATTATAAGTAAAACAATGTGTGTTGCCATTGACGCTGAACAACCAGATGTGCGTTTACTGCGGACAGCTCCACGATTTTTAAATAATTACGAATCTGAATATTGTGGCAACGATATCGAAAAAATTGCACTCATTTGGTGCTGCAAGGAGTGTATATACAAGCTCTATGGTCATGGATATTCCGATTTTAAACAAAGCTTGGAAGTTAAAGAAACCGATGACGGAAATTTCGAAGGAAAAATCCAGGGCAAGGATATTGTTATTCTTCGCAGGTTGAATTTATCTGGTGAAAATATGCCTGTGATTGTATGGTGCAGTCAAGCTCCTGAAAATATAGCCATCCAAGATTAGGTTGCAAAATATTAAAATTATAATTAATTTGCACAAATGAGTGAGCTAACGGTATATCAGCAAATTATGGAGACGAAAGAGCATGGCAAACATTTGCTTGCCATGCTGATTGATCCCGATAAATTTTCTGAGCAGAATTTTAGAGAATTTGTAAAAAGTTCGGACTTTTCGGCTGTAGATTTGTTGTTTGCAGGAGGAAGCTTTTTGAGCACCGGTACAAACTCATGTATTGAAGGTATTAAGAAATATACCGACAAACCGGTAATATTATTTCCCGGGAACGCCTGCCACATCAGTAAAAACGCCGATGCCATATTACTTTTATCGCTCATATCGGGGCGAAATGCGGAGTTCCTTATTGGAAACCATGTTACAGCCGCACCTTTTATAAAGAAATCCGGCATCGAAGCTATCAGCACAGGGTATATGCTGATTGGGAATGGCAACGATACATCGGTTGAATATATAAGCAACACACACCCCATTCCCGCTGCTAAAACCGACATTGCTGTTGCTACCGCTTTGGCAGGCGAAATGCTTGGCATGAAACTGATCTATCTGGAAGCAGGCAGTGGTGCCCGTAAGTCGGTACCTGACGAAATGGTCAGAGCTGTAAGCAATGCTTGTAATAGCCCATTGATTGTGGGTGGTGGAATAAATACCCAAGATCAAATGGAACGTAAATTTGAAAATGGAGCTACTATTGTTGTAATTGGAAGCGCATTTGAGAAGGGGAAAAGCTTTAAAAGATAGATTTATTAATCTATCAGTATCTTTTCGACCGCCACATTTTCTCCAAAACTAATCTTTGCAAGGTAAACACCTTTTTTCAGGCCTTCGGTACTCAGTGATTCATTCATACCCGACAAAACCATTGCACCCTGTAAATTAAATAATTGTAACTGGATGGGGCCTCCGTCAACATATTGTATGCAAATGGTCTTACTTACTGCATCGTAAAAAACCATCGGTTTGATTGTTGCAGGATTTTGTTCCCCTGAAAATATGTAACTCTTCATGCTTGACGCTTTCAGAAAAATAGCAGAGTCATAGCACATGTCTCCAACATCGGCTATAGCCATTACAAGGTGGTAGGTATTCCCGGCTATAACATTTATCTGAGCGGTAAGTAAAACGGTTGAGCCATCGAAAACAAAATCAGGGTTATTTAGCGCTTCGTTATCAATATAAAACGAAGAATTAACATTGCCGTTAACATTGTTAATGGCTACCGGACTGGTAGTGCCTGGAATAATGGCAATATTTACATTATTGTAGTTTCCGCCATTTGGATTGGGTCCACAAATAAAAAATCCAAATACATCGTTAAATGAAGAGCCTGCAAACTCCGGGTATTCTTCGGAAGCAAACACATACTGAAATTCAAGAATATTGCCAATGGGAACCAGATCGAATTCGAAAACTGCCGCATCGTAAGTATCCGACGATATCAGGCAATTGAGTAAATAGTGGCCAGGAGCATCGTTAATAGTATTGGCAAATGAAGAAACCGGGGCTCCAACGGGCGCAGAACCTTCTGGATTAATCGATCCAGTGCTAAGAACCAGGCCTGATTCCAATCCGGGCACAATACCCGTGGCATTTGAAAAACTACCAAATGCATTTTCAGCACCCGTATATACAACATTTGTCACAGAAACCCCATCGAAAACAAAATCGGTAGCTGCCTGAGCAGGGTTGGTTACCGGAACAACATTAATTTGTGCAAACGTAATATTATAAGTTGCACACAAAAACAGAATTGGAATAAGAGGGCTCTTCTTCATTGTCTGAGTTTTTGATTATTCACAAATGTACAATCAAAATTGCCAAATTCTGCAGAATAATTAACAAAACTATGATTTGTATTATTTTGAAGTATCGCCTTCGTTTTAACGATAGTTAGAGGCATTTTTCACCAAAATAAAAAAAGCCGCAAAATATTTGCAGCTTTCACTTTTGCAGTTTTTCTGGATTAGTACTCATCTTCGTTGAAGAAGAAATCATCTTTACTCGGGTAATCCGGCCAAATGTCCTCAATGCTCTCGTAGATTTCACCTTCATCTTCAATTTCGTTCAGGTTTTCAATAACTTCGAGAGGGGCTCCGGACCTGATGGCGTAGTCGATTAGCTCATCTTTTGTTGCAGGCCATGGCGCATCTTCTAGTTTCGATGCTAATTCTAAAGTCCAGTACATTCTAAAAAAATAAATTAATTATTATTATGGTTCAAAAAAAGGTCTGCGAAATAAAGCAAAAAAAATCATTTACAAATCATTCTTCCAAAAAATTTCATCAACATGTTGTTTAAAACTGAAATATCGCGCCAATACAAAGAGATAATCGGATAGCCTGTTTAAAAATACAAGGATTTCTGCATCAACTTTGGCGGTACCGGCCAACGCGGTCACTCTACGCTCTGCACGCCGACATACTGCGCGGGCAAGGTGGCAGCTTGCCGAAAGTTGTGAGCCTCCGGGAATAATAAAATTTTCAAGCGCAGGAATTGATTCGTTGTATTTATCGATTGATTTTTCGAGAAATTTCGAAAATTCCGGATCCAAAACAGGAATTGCTGGTGCAGACTGGGGTACTCGTTTGTAATCAGACGCCAAATGAGCACAAATAGTAAATAAATTTCGCTGAATACAGATCAATTCCTGATTAATTTCTTCATAATTGCACACAGCCCGTATTAATCCAAGCCATGAATTTGCTTCATCCACCGTACCATAAGCTTCCACCCTGATATCTGCTTTACTTACTCTGACTCCGCCTATTAAACCGGTAGTGCCATCATCACCTGTTTTTGTGTATATTTTCATACAAATTTCCTTTTTAGGATTTAGATAACCAACACAATAATAAACAAGATTTTCAATACATGCACTTTTGATTCGAATAAAAATAATGAAAAAATAAATCGGGTTTCAGGATTAATACACTGTCAGTTATTATTAAGAGCATCCGATTCTATAAGCCCGTCTCGTAGTCTGACAATTCTCTTTGCATGCAGGGCAATATCCTCCTCATGAGTTACCAGCACAATAGTATTGCCCTTGTTGTGAATTTGCTCAATCAGCTCCATGATTTCCTCCGATGTTTTTGTATCAAGGTTGCCGGTAGGTTCATCAGCAAGAATAATGGAAGGTTTGTTTACAAGTGCACGGGCCACTGCAACCCGTTGTCTTTGACCTCCAGACAATTCGTTAGGTTTGTGGTGCATTCGATCCTGCAAACCAACATTCAACAAGACCTCTTCGGCGATTTCCTTTCTTTTCTTTGAAGGTACTCCGGCATATACCAATGGCAACATTACGTTATCAAGTGCCGAATATCGTGGGAGCAAATTAAAAGTCTGAAAAACAAAGCCAATTTCTTTATTGCGTATTGTGGCCAGTGAGTTATCTGTCAAATCGCTAACATCGGAACCGTTCAGAATATATGACCCCTTGGTCAGTGTATCAAGACACCCGATAATGTTCATCAAAGTAGATTTTCCGGAGCCGGAGGGTCCCATTATTGCAACAAATTCATTTTTTTCAATATATAGCGAAATCGACTTCAGGGCATTGACCACATTAATTCCAACAAAGTAATCCTTTGAGGCTTCTTTAAGTTGAATAACAGTATTGTTTGACATAAAATTGAATTGAGACCCGGTAACGAAAATAGTGTATTAAGTTGAATCTGAATCAGGTTTTAGATAATTTTAACATAAAATATCCACAAGGCAGATCAAATCCATGAATTACATAACCTGTCGTTCCGGTCGAAATAACACAGGAATCACTATTACGTACAATGTATTTCCAAAATGTGATCATATCTCTCGACCAGGAAATATCATCGAAAACCATAACATACCTTTCACCTACAAGATTCAAGCGAACATTCTCGTAATAATTTCGCATCCGCACCCCATTGTGGTCACCATCAAAATATATAAAATCGAATTTACGGTTTTCTTCAATCAAGTTTTCGATAGCCAATGAGAAATCGCTGTTGAGAAGAGTTACATTCTCCACTGATAATTCAGAAAGTAATTTTATTGCTTCCTTCATGGTGTTACTGCATCCTTCTATCGAAATCAGTTCCTTATTACTTGGGGTGGTTGCCAGATATGCTGTTGTAACACCAAGAGATGTTCCAAGTTCAAGAATTCGTTCTGACTCTGCCCAAGCACCAAGTCTGAATAAAATTTGTGCATCGTCCTGCTCAGTAACGCAGTACTTCGCAATTCGGCGTATACTCCTTTTATTTCCTTTAAAAACCCGTGAACCGGCACCCTTGTCTGTAACTTCTATTTCAGTATGGGTTTCCAATAAAATTTTCCTTTGTTTTTCGATTTCAGAAAAAATATAATAGCCATAGGATTTCCCGTACACAAACAAGAGCATCGATTTCAGGCGTTCATCTGCAAAATGGCCGGGTTTTCTTGAGCAGATTATCCACCGTAAATCAATCATCAGAAACTCATTTTTATACTATTCATTGGGGTAAATTTAGATAATTATTCATGAAGTTTTGATAATTTTACGCAAATTGAATTCGATATTTTTATATTCCTCTATGGGCCTTGACAGTAAAATACAATTTCTCAAAGGGGTAGGCCCCAAAACGGCCGAGTTGTTAAAATCGGAAATTGGCATTGAAAGCTTTGAGGATATGTTGTATTATTTTCCATATCGCTACATTGACCGTTCGAAGTTTTACAATATCAGCGAGATTGATGAGAATCTGCCATACATTCAAATCACAGGATATTTCAGCAGTTTTGAAAATATTGGCGCAAGAGGGAAAACACGAGTAACCGGTGTTTTCAACGACGAAACGGGTAGCATCGAAATCATCTGGTTCAAAGGGACAAAATGGATAACGAGCACCTATAAACCCGATAAGAAGTATATTTTATTCGGTAAGCCTGTACGCTATGGCTCAAAAATAAACATGGTACACCCCGAAGTGGAAGACTTAGAGACATGGTCACGAAAGATAGGTAAAGAGGTCAGTCCGCAGTACAGTACTACCGAAAAAATGAAAAACCATGGACTGAGCAGCAGGGCATTACAAAATATTGAAGACCGTTTGCTTAAAGAATGTGCAGAGCAGATTTACGAAACACTTCCCGCATATATTATTTCGAAATATCAGCTCATGCCGCTAAAAAGCGCAATTAAAGAAATGCATTTTCCCGGAAGTATTGAACAATTAAATAAAGCCCAGTATCGCTTAAAATTTGAAGAACTTCTGTATATTCAACTTCGTATCTTGCGGTTGAAACTGATGCGCAAAGTCAGTTCAACAGGAATTGTCTTCAACCGTGATCGCGATTCATTGGTTGCGGAGTGTTTTCGGAACCTGCCTTTCAAACTTACCAATGCTCAGATAAAAGTTCTGCGCGATATACGACATCATGTTGAGAGTGGAAAACAAATGAATGTGCTTCTTCAGGGAGATGTCGGTAGCGGAAAAACACTGGTAGCACTGCTAAGTATGCTTATGGCTGTTGATAACGGATTTCAGGCTTGCCTGATGGTCCCCACAGAAATATTGGCACAACAGCATTATATTTCGTTTTCAAAATACTTAGCAAAATTGGACATTGCCGTTGCCCTGCTTACTGGCAGCACTAAAAAAGCAGAGAGAAAAACTATTCATGAAGGTTTAACTAACGGCAGCCTGAAAATTTTAATCGGAACCCATGCCTTGATTGAAGATACTGTGAATTTTACAAATCTCGGCTATGTTGTCATTGATGAGCAACATCGTTTTGGTGTTGCGCAACGCGCTGCTTTATGGGCAAAGTCAGTTAACCCGCCTCATATTCTGGTTATGACAGCCACCCCAATTCCAAGGACATTGGCAATGACACTATACGGTGATCTTGACGTTTGCGTAATCGATGAAATGCCCCCAGGCCGAAAGCCAATTATTACCCGCCATGTTACCGACAACAGCCGTCTTAAAGTATTTGGATGGATGGAGAAGCTTATTGCTTTAGGGAAGCAGATTTATGTTGTGTATCCATTAATTGAAGAATCAGAAAACTTCGATTATAAAACCCTTGAAGAAGGAGTTGAAGGAATTTCGCGCGCATTCCCTCTTCCCAAATACACTATTTCTGTTGTGCATGGGCGTATGAAATCTAATGACAAAGAGTTTTCGATGAATATGTTTATTACAGGTAAAGCGAATATTCTAATTGCAACAACAGTTATCGAAGTGGGTGTTGATGTTCCCAATGCAGCAATGATCGTAATAGAAAGCGCTGAACGCTTTGGATTATCGCAGTTGCACCAGTTGAGGGGGCGTGTGGGTCGGGGGCAGGATCAATCGTATTGCATTCTGATGACCGAAAATAAAATATCGGAAAATGCTTTAAACCGTATCCAGGCTATGGTTGACACAAATGACGGATTTACACTTGCAGAAACCGACATGAGGCTAAGAGGCCCCGGCGACCTTGAAGGAACACGTCAAAGCGGATTTGATATCAACCTTCGGGTGGCAAATCTAGCCAAAGATGGTCAGATATTACTATATGTTCGCCAAATAGCAGAATCAATTCTCGACAAAGACCCGGATCTCGATTCTCCGGAGAATTCGCTATTAAAAAAACAACTCAACAAAATGAAAGACTCTTCTACTGATTGGCGACAAATAAGTTGACAATACTGATATACTTTACGTAAATATTTTATATAATTTACCATATTCATTTGCTTTGTGTAAATGTACCCATGCTATGAGACTACCGATGGTAATCATCCAAATATAACAAGTATTGACTTATACAAATTTATTTCATATATTTGTATATACTAACCTTGTTCAACCAGGGAAACCATATCTGTTTTGTTATTAGGATATTTCCCATTGTGCAACTTGGTTTGTATTATATTCTACGGTCAACCAAAAAACTAAAATATGAAAAAGTATTTCATCGTATTTTCCAGCATCTTACTTCTAGCAACTTTCAGCGCAAATGCTCAGATAATTTATGTAAAACATGATGCTACAGGCACCAATACTGGAAACAGCTGGGAGAATGCATTTACATCACTTCAATCGGCTCTTGGCATTGCTGTAAGTGGCGATCAGATTTGGGTTGCGCGTGGCACCTACAAACCGTCATATGATTATGGATTGGGTGGCGGCGCACGGTATTACCATTTCAGGATGATTGACGGAGTTGCGATCTACGGCGGGTTTGCCGGAACCGAAACATTGGTTTCGCAGCGAACCGACTTCGGAGAGGGCGGCAATAACGAAACTATTCTCAGCGCAGACCTGAACGGTGACGATATTCTCGTAGGGGATGGAAACCTAATTAGTATTTCAAATAACAGTGAGAATTGCTATCATGTATTTATGCACCCTTCTGCAATGACACCTCTGCTCACCAATACAGCAATTCTCGATGGATTTACCATAACCGGAGGTAATGCCGATGGAACAGTTGCTCCTTATACTAGTGGGGGCGGAATTCTCTGCGATAAGAATTCCCCTACCCTTAACCAACTAATAATAAAATATAATTTTGCAAAAGGAGGAGGCGGTATAACCATTTCGGGGGACGAAATAAATCCAGGTAATAACAACACGAAGCTTACGAATTCAGTAATAAAAAACAATCTTTCTTCAGGCTCGGGTGCAGGTGTAAATATGGCAAACTGCAGCGCAGATGCTGAGGTAATAAATTGTACTATCAGCGGAAACAAAACCACACTCAACCCGGGTAGTTTCAATCAAGGTGGAGCAGGGGTAAGAATCTATCACCGGGCAAAATTCATAAATTGCATTATTGAGAATAATTGGGCACCGGACTGTACAGCAGGCGGGGGCGGTGCTTTTATCGATTACGGCACCTTTTGGGGTTCACAGGGGATTTTCTTTATTAACTGCACCATTATCAACAATTACGCAAAAAACGGCGGAGGGACAAACTATGTTATTACTGGTGGAGAATTCCGCAACTGCATACTTTGGGGAAATACCGACCAAAATGGCGTTTCAAACTATATCGGCAGTAGTTTTGCTTACTGCAATACTTACCCTCTCCCCTCAGGAACTGGAAATATTAGTATTTATCCTGACTTTGTTGATCCATTATCCAAGGACTTCAGAATTTGTGGCAATTCGATTTGTGTAAACTCAGGGAACAATGCCTATAACTCTCAACTCTCCGATATCAGGGGTCAGGTAAGAATTCAAAATACTACAATCGACATGGGAGCCTATGAATTTACGTCAGGAGTCGACCCGATAAGATACTATGTAAAACATGACGCAAGCGGACTAAATAATGGAACAACTTGGGAAAATGCATTTACATCGTTGCAATCAGCACTTAATGTCGCAACCGCTATTAGCGAGATTTGGGTTGCCAAAGGAACTTATAAACCTTCGTATGATTATGGCATTGGAGGAGGGCTTCGATTTAATCATTTCCGAATGATTAACGGGGTTTCTATTTACGGCGGTTTTGCCGGAAATGAAATAAGTATTAATCAAAGAAGTGATTTTGGCGAAGGGGAAGTCAACGAAACTATTCTCAGTGCTGATATTAACGACGATGATGTGGTAGCTGGTAGTGGCAGCAATCTTTCCATTACAAACAACACCGAGAATTGTTATCATGTGTTCAGGCTATCATCAGATATTAGCCCTGTCTTGAGTCAAACGGCAATTCTTGACGGGTTCACAATAACAGGTGGAAATGCAGACAGTGAAACATCTCCTGACACCCAAGGAGGTGGTGTAGTGATAGAATCACAATCGCCACTACTCCGAAACCTGGTTATTAAATACAACTTTGCTAAAGGTGGCGGAGGTATTACGATGATGGGCCCGGAAGTGAACCCGGGATTAAATAACACAGTCATACAAAATTCAGTGGTAAAGAATAATTTGTCATCGGGAGGCGGGGGGGGTGTCAATATGGTTAACTGTGGGGCCAATGCAGAAGTTGTCAACTGTATCATTTCGGGTAATTTAACCACAATGAACCCCGGACCCTGGAATGTTGGTGGAGGTGGTATCCGAATTTATCACCGTGCTAAATTCACTAATTGTCTGATTACCAATAACTGGGCTCCGTATTGTGTCGCCGGAGGGGGAGGTGTTTTTATCGATTACGGACATTTTTGGAGCACTCTTAGTGTAATTTTTACCGGATGTACGATTGCTGACAATTATGCTTTAAATTACGGAGGCGTTAGCTACGTTGTAAATGGAGGGGAATTTCGCAACTGTATTCTTTGGGGAAATACCGACCAAAATGGACTATCGAACTATTATGGAAGTAATTACATTTATTGCAATACAACCCCACTACCTTCAGGAGCCGGAAATATTTCAACAGATCCCGGTTTTGTTGATTCTGGAAACAATGATTATAGGTTGGTTGATATTTC
Source organism: Bacteroidales bacterium (assembly GCA_017994175.1). Classification (GTDB taxonomy): domain Bacteria; phylum Bacteroidota; class Bacteroidia; order Bacteroidales; family ML635J-15; genus JAGOEF01. The sequence continues at coordinate 55,934 of JAGOLH010000007.1, forward strand.
ACCCTCGGTAAACACAGGTACCAATGGCTATAATGCACAGACGTATGATGTACGCGGACAAGCCAGAATTCAAGGGGGAACAATTGATATGGGAGCATACGAATGGACAACAGGTATTGATCCTGTAGCAACAACACCTGAAATAACCTGCCCTGCAGATATTTACGTAAATAACGATGCCGGATTATGCACTGCTGTTGTGAATTACGATGCTGCTGTTGCTACCGGTACCCCTCCTCCTTCACTTATCTATTCCCATGCATCAGGCTCGGAATTCCCTGTTGGAACAACAACAGTCACAGTTACTGCTACCAACATTGTAGGAGTTAATCAATGTACATTCGAAATAATCGTAAGTGATGCTGAAATTCCTACAATTACATGTCCTCCAAACCTCGCTATAAATACAGACACAGACCTTTGTACTGCCAGCGGTGTTGTACTTGGAATTTCAATCACAAGCGATAACTGCGGGGTTCTATCCACCTTAAGCGATGCAGTTGAGCCATATGCAGTTGGAACACACATTATCACATGGACGGTTACCGATGCCAGCAACAATTCGGCTACCTGTCAGCAAACAGTTACCGTGACCGATGCTCAGGTTCCAACAATTGCTTGTCCATCAAATGTTTCGGTTAATACCGATGCAGACTTTTGTACAGCAAGTGGGGTTGATTTGGGAACACCTACAGCCGGCGATAACTGCAGCTTCACTGTGACCAACGACGGGGTTGAACCGTATGCAGTTGGAACACACATTATCACATGGACAGTTATCGACGCCAGCAACAATTCGGCTACCTGTGAGCAAACCCTTACAGTTACCGACAATCAATTGCCGGTAATTAACTGCCCTGCCGATGTATTGGTGAACACCGATACCGATTTATGTACCGCAAGCGGGGTGGATTTGGGTACACCTACAACTTCCGATAATTGCGACATACTTTCGGTTACCAACGATGCGGTTGAACCATATAGCGTTGGAGTTCATACAATTACATGGACAGTAGAAGATGTGAATGGAAATACAGAAACCTGTGAGCAGACCCTTACGGTTGCCGATGCCCAACTCCCGGTAATTACTTGTCCGGAAGCAGTGGAAGTTAACGCTGATGCCGATATGTGTACTGCCAGTGGAGTTGAAATTGGGGATGCTGTAACCGGCGACAATTGCGGTGTACTCAGCGTTACAAACGATGCTGCCGAACCGTATGCTGTCGGCGTTAACATTGTTACCTGGACCGTGGAAGACGTCAACGGAAATACCAATACATGCCAGCAATCGGTTACGGTAATTGAAGAAGAGCTGCCTGAAATAACTTGCCCGGCAAATGTTTCGGTTAATACCGATGCCGACCTCTGTACTGCCGGCGGTATTGTTCTCGATGAGCCAATTACCAGCGATAACTGCGGAATTTATTCGGTTGTCAATGATGCTCCTGAAACTTTTGAAACCGGTGAAACTACCGTTATTTGGACGGTTACCGACAATAACGGGAACATCGCAACCTGCTCTCAGGTGGTTACTGTTACCGATAATCAGGCTCCCGCTATTGTTTGCCCGCCAAATGTTAGCGTTCCTTTTGACGAGGGCGAAAACACTGCCTCAAATGTCGATTTGGGTACTCCCGAAACAAGCGATAATTGCGGAATACAAACTGTAGAAAACGACGCCGTTGAACCTTATCCTGTCGGAATTACTACTGTAACATGGACCGTTACCGATGTTAACGGAAATACGGCAACCTGCACTCAGACTGTTACCGTTTACGACCCCATTTATGTTGTACAATTTACCGAAGACGGTAAAAACTATATCAGCAATTATCCGAACCCGTTTACAAACGCAACAACGATTGAATTCGGAATCTTGCATAACTCGAAAGTCAGCATTACCATTGTTGATCTCAATGGAATAAAAATTGCAAGCTTATTCGATGGCGTTGTCTTTGAAAAAGGAGTGCATCACTTTAACTTCAACTCCAATTTCTACAACCTGTGTCCGGGTGAATATATAATTCAACTGCAAACCGGAAATAAAATGGTTACGAATAAAATGGCGGTTAAATAGTTTTTTCGACTGACAAAAATGCAATTCCTACTTCTGCCTATTAGGAATAAACCATTTGCCAAATTATTGAAAAACAAATAATACCTTTACATGTTGATATTAAAAAACATACGAGAGCATTAACTTCTTCAAATTAGGATTATTTTATACCGGGGGAATCTATGAAGCATTTTATTATTTGTGTCTTATCATCTTTGCTCTGCATAGCAAATTCGAAAGCACAGGACAATGAGTACAATTCTATTGGGAAAAATGGTATATTCACAGAAGTGTATATTTTAAGGCATGACTTCAACTCTGGATTTATCTCGTTGAACTATGAACGTTTTCTGGGTCATAAAAAACGTATATCACTGCGTGGAGGCTTTTATCCTGATTTCAAAACACTGTACACATTCCCGTTTACATGCACTTGGGTTACTCATCCTTTAAAAAAACACCATATAGAGTTTGGGTTAGGGTTTGTTTATCGGATTGAAATATACAACGAGAATGTCTATCATGACATACCAGCCCTAATGCTACCAATAATGTATCGGTATCAGCCTGCAAAAGGGTTTTATTTCAGAGGCGGAATCAATTTATTTTATAGTTGGCCGGTGCTGCCTTCCCCTTCAATTAGTGCTGGTTACAGGTTTTAATACACACTTACATAAATCAAAAAAAAGCCGCAACATGAATTGCGGCTTTTGATAATGCTATAATGACTTTTGTTATTTATTGATTTGCAATTTGTGAATTGATATTCCCGAAACCGTTTCAACTTTTAAAATGTAAATGCCTGCGACATAGTCCTTTGTATCGAGAACAATGTTATCTGATTCATTCGAAGAGCAAAATGTACTTTGACCGAGACTATTGATAACCGTTAAGCCAATAATCGGTTCCGAAGCAATTACATTAACAAAATCAGATGCAGGGTTTGGGAAAACTATAGTAGCATTGGTTTTACTAATTGCGTTTGAATTATCTATTGTAATGCAGAAACTGTCTTCTGCACTGTCTTCAAAATCATCTCCTGCAAGATCGAAATATACTTCGCTGGTAACTGTGTTCGTAATGGTAACATGACCGGGAGGTATTCCAAACCAAGAAGATCCACTCATACCATCACCATATGAATCTAATATGGTAAAGGTGTAACAACCTTCGCCTAAGCACCAGTCGTAGTTAAAAGTGGCTACACTATTTGTATATGGTCCAGCAGAATATAGCACTGCCTGACTTTCGTTATCAGAAAGTTCCCATGTTGTTTCGGTTCCATAATTATCGGTAAGCAATGTAAGATGAACAATCTGGCCGGGGGAATTAATCCTGAAATCTTTTTCGGCGTAATTATCGGCATCGTTCATGTCGCTACCACCATTGGGTTCCGAAATGGTAAACTCTATAGTATGATTTCCCGAAGCAAAGCTTGCCTCCGGAAACTGAATATTGGTTGTTTGGTTTTGTGCAACATTGCCTGTCCATACAAATTCATAATTTATTAAGCCAACAGTATAAGCACAGGTTAAACTCGTAAGCGGAGTAGGGTCAAGATTCTTAATCGTAATTTCGGGTACGAAAGAGTTTTCGTTGCAGTAAATTTCTATTGGTGATTCAACCGTCAACAAACTTACATTACCTGAATAAACCAGAAAATTCTTCGTCATCTGGTCGTTAGAAGGGTATTGATCGGTATTGCCATTGGGCATACTCACCGATGCTGTAATTGTGTGCTGTCCTTCGGCAAGAGTGATTTCATCGAACAAAACTGTTGTAACACCTAGGAAATCAAGATCTCCTGTCCAAGCTGTCTGAACTGGACTTTCTTCATCAATCTGATAGCTTACAGTAACAGACGTTAAATTCAACTGACCCAAATTCATTATTTCGAATGTAGGTTGAAAAGTAGCATCGGCAATGTTCATGATATTTGTTGGTAAAACAATTGATTTGAGCATTGCATCATAATCATTGTCGTTTGGAATCACCTGCAGGGTTCCAATATATGGGGAACGGAATTGCTTTGTAGCAACTACATCAGGGTTGCAGACGGTACTAAAAGCTTCAAATTGCAACAGGGCTTCACCATTTTCATCAGCAAGTCGGGCATCAAGGAGAACTCCATCAAGGCTGATTGCTACATAAGCACCGGGTTCTGTGGAAACCAGCAATTGCGAAACACCAATCGGAACTGATGCAAAATAATCGGCTTCAAGCTCGCTGGGTACTCCTGCATAGGGCATTAGAGAAGGGTCTCCCATCACGTGATATATTTCCCAATAGTATTCGTCTTCCGAGGAGCTGCTCTGCATTACTGACATATTACCCATATAGGTAATTTGAGCAGCATCAACGTAGGGGTCTTCGCCATTCTCATGAAACAGGTGATCGTAAGCTGCCTGGGTAGTACCGGAATAGGTTGGATTTGCGTTAATGGTTGCAGTAACACCTACGCTCCAGTAAAAGTCTTCGTTCCACAGAGTGCTGTTCGATCCTCCGATGTGCACAACCGCGCCTTTATGCTGAGCCCTCAGCAATGCTTCCCCAAAACACTCCGATTCATCAAATTTGTTCGACAGACAGCAATTCCCAATACTGAAAAAATATTCGTTATCGTTCTGCAGGCTGGGAATATTCGAAGTTGTAAACGAAGGGTCACCCCATCCGTCGGAACCACAATGTGCTGTATAGTTAACAAATCCAACGCCACTACTCAGATTTCCTAAAATAGCAGTTTCGGAGTTTGCAGACGCTGGGTACAGATATACATAAGGATCCATACCATGCGCACTGTTAAAATAGTATTGATTAGCATAATTTATCTGGCCATTGGCGTGGGTAGGACCATAATTATTATCTGCGCCGGCAACGAGAACAACCTTATCAAGGAAAGCCGGATCGGGGAAAGTATACTCTTCAAACATAAGTGTCTTATCAATCTGGGGCTGAAGTTGAGTTACATTGGTTGCCGAAAAGCGCCCAATGTACATGTCGGGAACATAGTCGCTACCCCCATCAAATTCAACTGTATACATATCGCTGTAATGTTGGCCTGCATTAGTAGCCGGAATTTGTGCCAAATCACCTACAAGAAGCACATAAGTTGGAGCAGGGTCCTCGATTGTAGCTGCATCATACAAACCTTTGAGGTAATTGTGAATGCTGGTAACAGTGGTGCCAACAGAAGGGTTATTGGTATAGGCTTCAATAACAGTAAAACCCTTTTTGGTTTTCCATTCAATAAACGGTTGAAGTGCCTCTTCGAACATAGGGCTCGATACAATTACATATTTAATCGGGTATTGCGATAAAGCATCCTTGGTTGCAGGAGCTTTGTAATTCCATACGCCAGCATACAGATTTCCGAACGATGGGGAATAATATCTGGCCTTTGTTTCGTTATAAGCTGTCAAGTCAGCATTCTCGAAGCGTATTTCAACTACAATATCGTTTTTCACAATAAGCGTGTTCGACTGTGCGTCGTAGGTAAATGGGTTAATGCTAAGCCGGGCTAACTGAACGCCTCTCATTTTACTTAGCAACGTAACCGAAACTGTTTCAGGTGAATACGCAGATACTCCATTATATGTGTTTTCGTCTTTATAAAAAACCAATTGCGAGGGGTCCTGATTCTTGAAAACCGAAGGCTGACATGGCATCAATTGATATTGAAACCCGTATTCGTCAAGAGATATGACCTGTTCATTGTAAGCAACAATATTGACAGCAATTTTGGCTCCGTAAGGAACTTCAATAATTCGGTTCAAATTTGGAAGCTCGGGCATCCCATAATCGGTGTTTGGAGTATATCCGGGTAGATAAATTCTTGAATATATTCCGTCTTTGGTTTTAACTTCCTGCAACGGAATAATGCTTATATCACTTTGAAAAACAAGCCGTGTATCGGTGTTTTCGGTTATAATTGCACCGGATGCGTTTGGTTTCAAATAAATGCCTTCCTGCGCAAACAGACCAGCCACCATTAAAAATAATACGCTAAAGATAAAAAGGGATTTTTTCATTATTATTCTGTTTTTAATTTTAATAAATCTTTATGGGTTCAAAGATAATACTTATATGAACATGGATTTAGATAATTTTCGAAGGAGGTTCTGAAAATTATTTTTGTTTTTTAACAAATGTTAACAATGTAGAAATATCAACCCAGTCTTAAATGAAAAGGTCGCGGAAAAACCCGCGTTTTTTATTGTCATTGTTCCTTTTCACATTGTTGTTTCTGTTGATATTCGGTGAATCGGGTAAAAGCCACTCTCGAATTTTTTCCCACCCCGGAAAACCACCCACATTCCTATCGTCGATATAAATATCAGCATTAATTTTCCGGCTCATATATTTATTAAATTCCTCGTTTGGCGAGCTTTGGTTAACAGCATAAAACATTATACCATTGCTCAGACAATATTCGACTGCATCTTTCAGATATTCACCATCTCTGAAAGTCCATAGAATCAAACGATATCCGGCTTCCTGCATTTCACGTAGCACCTCAAACGCAAGAGGCATTTCTTTTCCTATAGAAGGGTATTTGTGTTCAACAATTGTCCCGTCGAAATCAACAGCCACAATGTATCTTCTCTCAGCAATATCATTCATTATCAATCACTTTATGCATTACAACCTTTGAGTTGGAGCTTTCGCTCATAGGACTCATCACCAGATTGGTTTTTGTAAGTTCAAGTATTCTGCTTTTTTCTTCCGCTTCTTTTCCTATCATTTTAACAATAACCAATGTCCCGTCGTTACTTATGCTCCAGGTACCTTTCGTTGATTGTCCCTTAGCAACTCTTTCGTACGTATAGTCGTTCCGAAAATAAAAAACAGTACTGTCTTTCAGTTCCCGAAACTTCTGGTCGTATAATTCCTTATAATCGCCCAGATTAATGTTTTCTTTCAAATAGATGGTATCCATTTTCCAGGTGCCTACCATCAGTTTCTCGTTGTAAACACACAAATCGCTTTTTGCTTTATTTTGTGTGTATCCGATCGAGGACGCAAAAATATATATTAATATTATTATGAACAAAGATTTTTTCATTCGTAAATATTTAAAATGTTACTTTCAATATCAATATGCGACAACATGTTTCTAATCCTTTTCTCATCGGTATCCGTGATGAATATTTGTCCAAACTGTTCTCCCGACACAATATTCATAATATTACCCACCCGCTCATGATCCAGCTTATCAAAGATATCATCCAACAGCAAAATTGGTGCTAAACCCGTTTTATTTTTAATAAAATCGAATTGTGCAAATTTTAATGCTGCAACAAACGACTTTTGCTGCCCCTGTGATCCGGTACTCCTAAGCGCGTGTTTCTCAATATTAAAAATCAGTTCATCCCTGTGAACCCCAGTAGTAGTATACTGTAATACACTATCCCGATGAAACGATTTTTTGAGCAGTGTAAGAGGGTTTTCTGAAGCCAGTTGACTCTCATAGATTAATTCCACGGTTTCGTTTCCACCCGATATTAGCTCAAAGTATTTTTGAAAACTACTTAAGAACCCATTAATAAAATCGTTGCGGACCTTATAAATATAGGCTGATTTCTCAGAAAGGAAATCATCCCACACTTCGAAACTAAGATTATCGAATTTACTTTCGCGTGCAGCATCTTTAAGCATTTTGTTTCGTTGCTCTATCCCGTGGTTATAAGCTATCAACTCGTTCAGATAATTGTGATCGAATTGAGAAATCACCTGATCGATAAACCGGCGCCGCTGTTCGCTCCCAGCGAAAATCATGGTAGAGTCAGATGGCAAAGCATATACTAAGGGAATAAATCCAATATGATCGGACATTTTCTCGTATTCCTTGCCATTGTGTCTCAATACTTTTTTCTGCCCTGATTTAAATGCGCAATATATTTTTTCAGAACTTCCATTTCTCTCATAATCACCCTGAATAAGAAACATTTCCTCCCCATGGGTTATGTTGAGGCGATCAGAATAATTTATAAAGCTCTTAGAAAACGACAAATAATGAATGGCTTCAAGTAGGTTGGTTTTTCCAACTCCATTATTACCAACAAAGCAATTTATGCGCTGCGAAGCATCGTAGCCGAACGACCGAAAATTTCTAAAATTTACAAGAGTAAGCGTTTTAAGATACATTCATTCATATTTGTTTCAAAAATAAAACAAAATGAAATGCCTCCAACTTTTAGCATCCAAAAAACACATCCCTGTGGCTTTTAGAATTTTCGTACAACTTTTTTAAATTTAATTTTATAATTATTCATAAAAAGTTACCTTTGCGTTCTCAAAAAACTTTATTCAAAATGAGCAAGGAAAAAAAGATACAAAAACAAGCAGAAAGCAATATCGGCACGGTGCAGAATGCCCTTAGCAGAACTGAACAGTTTATTGAAAACAATCAGAAAATAATAATATATGTTATTGTTGGATTGGTAGTGGTGGTTGGTGGATATCTGGCTTACCGTTCATTTATTCAACAGCCCCGCGAAAAAAGAGCTTCAGCAGAAATGTACACAGCACAATACTATTTTGAGCTTGACTCCTTTAAACTGGCTTTGCAAGGTGATGGTAAAAATGCAGGTTTCCTAAATATTATTGATGATTACGGCAGCACTAAAGCAGGCAATGTGGCTAATTATTATGCCGGAGTTTGCTATATGAGGCTTGGAGAATATAATACCGCCATCGGTTATCTGGAAGACTTCGACTCCGACGACAAAATATTAAAACCAATTTCCATTGGTTTAATTGGGGATGCAAATGCTGAACTCGGAAAACTTGACCTTGCCATCGAAAAGTATCTGGAAGCAGCTGATCAGGCATCAAACGACTTTGTTTCTCCAATCTATCTTATGCGTGCAGGCATAGCATACGAAAGCCTTAATAAATGGAACGAAGCCCTCGAAATTTATAATCGTATTGATAAAGAATATTATGGCACCAGTGAGCAACGCAATATTGAAAAATATATTACCAGAGCAAAACTAAAAGCCGGGAAATAATTAAATGAAAAGAGGGGCTATGCCTCTTTTTTTTTATTTTTACAAAAATCTACAGTATGTCGAGTGCATTAAATAAATCGCCTTTGTCTGGTACAGAAGTGTTGCCCAAAGGCATTCATGCCCAGATTGGGATTGTTGTTTCGAAATGGAATAGCGAAATTACCGACAAACTTCTTGCAGGGGCAATTCAAACCCTGACAGAGAAAGGTATCTCAGAGGATTGCATTAAGGTAGAATTTGTTCCGGGTAGTTTTGAGATACCTCTAGCAGCTCAATGGCTTATTGAGACCTACGGATGCGATTCGGTAATTTGTTTGGGATGTGTTATTCAAGGCGAAACTCGTCATTTCGATTTTATTTGCAATAGCGTTGCCAACGGAATAATGGACCTTAACCTGAAGTTTGGAATTCCTGTGATCTTTGGTGTTCTCACAACAAACAACATGCATCAGGCAATCGACCGCTCCGGAGGTAAATACGGCAACAAAGGAATTGAGGCTGCTAGCACAGCCATTTCGATGATATCCCTAAAATTCAAATGCAGTTTGTGAAAACACTGCTTATTTTTGGAATAAGTATTCTGTTACTGTTGTATTACAACATCTCCCCTGCGCAAAATTTAAAATGGGTTGAAGCTGAATTGGTATATAACAATGGAGGCAGACAAAACGGCCTCATAAAAGCAAGAAAAAACAGTTGCTTTGCTTTTATGAAATGTAAAACAGATACCGAAAGCAAAGCATTTGTTGTTCATCCCGACGAAGTAAACGAAGTAATTACCGATGCGTTTCATTTCTTCAGTATTCATTTTAATGAAAGCGATCACTTTATTAAGTCGAGCAGTTTCGGGATATTGCATGGCGGCAACGAAGTAAAACTACTCGAAACCACATTCTTCTATAAAAGCTGTAGTTGCAACAGCAGGGGCTCATACCGGCGGGGGTACTTTCTTTGGAGTGACAACGATTATATGTATGTAAAACTGCATGCCGGAAATATAGTTTCGAACCCAGGAGAGTTGAATATCTTTTTGTCAAAACACAATTTCGAAGTGTTCAGTAATACTTCATCAACATCGCTGAACGACTTACTTAATCATTTGAACCGCAATTAGGACTTACTTTTTCCAGAAAACTGGTGTGAAAATTATCAGGATTGTAAACAATTCAAGCCTCCCTAAAAGCATTAATGCCGACAATGTCCATTTTGAAATATCGTTTAAAAAAGAAAATGTGTAAGCAGGACCCAATTGGTTGATACCCGGCCCGATATTGCCCAGGCATGTGGCTGATGCTCCCATAGCGCTGTCAAGGTCAAGTCCGTTAATTGCCAGAATTATTGTGCCTGCACCAAAAATAATGAAGTATATTATTACAAATGCCATTACATTAGTTATAATTCCCGAGCTTACACTCTGTCCGTTATACCGTACAGGTATTACCGCGTTGGGATGAATAAGCCTTTTAAGCTCGAGATAACTATTACGTAAAATGAGATGAATTCTTACCGCTTTGATTCCTCCGCCTGTTGATCCTGACGACCCACCAACAAACATCAAAAGAAAAATTATTACCCAAAGGTATGGGGGAACCCATAGCATATAATCGGCGGTAATAAAGCCTGTGGTGGTAATAATTGAAACCACTTGAAACAACGCATCCCTCACTGCTTTTTCAAAAGGTAAATTCATATAAAACATCAATCCCAATGCAACAAAAACAGCCGAAACAATAGTAATCAGCGTGTAAAATCTAAATTCATTATTGCGAATCAACTTTCGGAATTGCCCTTTGAATGCGTAAAAGATTAAAGAAAAGTTCACACCGGCCAAAAACATAAAAAATATTATCACATATTGAATAAACGGGGAATTATAAAATGCAATACTGGCCTGTTTGGTGGAATACCCTCCGGTGGCCATTGTAGTAAATGAGTGGTTTACGGCATCATACAACGTCATCCCACCTAAAGTAAGCAGTATAATTTCAGCTGCTGTTAATCCAATGTAAATCAGCCATAGCCTTTTGGCAGTGCCTTTAATGCGGGGATGAAGTTTATCGTAAGTAACACCTGGAACTTCAGCAACAAAAAGCTGAAATCCTCCCACTTTAATAAGTGGAAATACCGCTATCGACAATACAATAATACCCATGCCACCCATCCATTGCGTGATGCTTCTCCAAAACAATAATCCATGCGGAACCGATTCAATATCATTTAATATGGTAGCACCTGTAGTAGTAAAGCCGGACACTGTTTCGAAAAACGCATCAGTATAAGAAGGAATACAGCCATGAAAAACAAAGGGTAAGGCACCAACAGCAGAAAGAACAATCCAACTCAAAGCAACTATCAGGTAAGACTCCTTTTTGCTGATTTCACGCTTTGTTTTTCTGCTGAATAAGAAGAGCGATATTCCGAGAATCAAGGATATTGCGGTTACCAGAAAAAGTGAAAAAATATCATTACCTTTATATATTACTGCTATTATGCCTGAGAGAGCCAGAAAAATGCTCTCAACCGCCAGTAGAATTCCCAGCACAAGTAATATTTTACGTATCTGAATCAAGCTTAATAATTTTCGTCAAATTTAAAAAATTAGCACATGAATTTGATATTAACCAAAACTTATTATTTTTGCACCTCAATTTTATAGTTGAATGTGCTGTTAAAATAAAACAGTACGGGGTATAGCGCAGTCCGGTTAGCGCACCTGGTTTGGGACCAGGGGGTCGCAGGTTCGAATCCTGCTACCCCGACAATAAAAAAAGCCTGATGAATTTCTCGTCAGGCTTAATTTTTGAAATATTATTCTTTGCTTTAAAATTCATTTTTTATTTTTCCAATTGAGCTTTTAGACAACTAAAATTACTATTTAATTGTCTTTTATTTAATTAAGGTATTTTAAATATGAGATATTTAAATATTTTTGTGTGTAAGGTTAACAAAATGTAAAAAAACGATCATATGAAATTTATTATTAAGGCTATACTGGCAGGTTCATTAATACTTTCGTCAACTGCTTTATTTAGTCAAAATGAGTGTTCTAATGCTGTGAATCTGCCTTTTGAGAGTTATTCAACATGTGGTAATCTTGCGATGCAGTCTATAAACCTTGCTACTGCAACCCATTCCTCTACAACCCCAGATCCCGGGTGCGCCAGTTTTGGAAGTTCTACCAAAGATTTTTGGTACACCATTACTGTACCCGCCGGAATTAACACTCTGGCATTTCATATGTTTAATTCCAATGTTACACCGTTTCTTAACAGTTCCCAGCCTGGAATGGCAGTTTACCGCGGCACCAGTTGTACCAGCCTTACATTGCTTGATTGTTTCGAATCGTCAGGTGGCTTCATGGAAAACGGAGAAATCAGGTTTGAACAAATAAGCGGGCTTGTTCCAGGAGAAACTCTGTATATAAGAGTTTGGGATGAGAACAATGTGTCGCAACAAATTTTTCTAATTGTTTCCGAATTACTGAGCTTACCCGAAGATGATTGCTCAACACCGGTGCCTTTAGGCACAGGCGGGTGTAATATTCTTTCCACCGGAGGCGACATTACGGCTCCGGAAGATTGCGGCTGGAACACAACAGATAACTCCATATTCTATTATTTTACTGTTTACCCCGATGACCCCCAACCTTACACCATCACTGCCGAAAACGGTGAGTGCTGGGCAAACTCAGGCGGGGAGAACCCCGAAATTCAGTTTGCCGTGTATAGCTGGAACGGGTCGAACTGTAACGGCATCGGTGGTTCTGGAAGCAGCTATCAGGGTTGCGCCAATGGGACAGGTGTGGTTACCTTTTCCGAAAATCTGCCTCCCGGAAATTATATTCTCGCCTTCGACGGATATAGCATGATGTCAGGAAACTCGCTTTGCATATTCGGATTCGAAGCACCATTCATTACACCGGAACTTACAGTAACACTGAATACGACGAATGCTATCTGCGGATCAAGCGGGTCGGCCTCTATAACAGTAGTTGAATCCTGCACAGGCAACCCAGTAATTTCGTGGAGCAACAGTGCTTCGGGCTACACAGTGCAAAATCTTGCACCCGGCAATTACTCGGTAACGGTTGCCGATGGGGTGGAATGTGGTGATACAGTAATTAACTTCACGATTACCGATTCCGGATCACTCTCAGTAGATGCAACCGTCTCAGGAGAATCCTGTGAAGGCGATATGAGTGCAACAGCAACTGTGACAGGGGCAGACCCCGGTCAGTGTAACTTCGCGTGGAACACCACACCTCCACAATATACCCAAACTGTTACAGATCTATCGGCTGGAACCTATACTGTTACTGTTTCACTCGGATCATGTACAGCTACTGATCAGGTATTGGTTACCGTATATGATAACATCACTGTAAATAATCTTACCACAGATTGTAACTCCACCAATACGGAGTTTACAGTCAGCTTTACGGTTACCGGCTCTTCAGGGGGGCCGGCGCCTTTCAATGCAAACTGGGGGAGCGGGAACCAGAGCTTTACAGGGTCGTTCTCACAGAACTTTACATCTCCCGGGACATACAATATCACAGTTACCGACAATAACAACTGCGATGAATTTGTGCTTACCGGAAATATCGACTGCGGGTGTCAGACATATGCAGGAACCATGAGCAGCCTGCAGCCAATTCACCTGTGTCAGGAAGAATGCACTGATGCTGTCAGTCATAATGGTGATCAGGCACTGGACAGCGACGATACCTTTGAATTTATCATTCACACAGGAGGCTTTCCTGCAACCATTCTCGGCAGAAGCAACGATCCGGTTTTTTGCCTCAACGACATTCAGGGAGGCGGTAGTTTTGAAACAGTATACTATATTTCATCAGTTGCAGGAAATAATTCTGGCGGACATGTGAGCCAAAGTGATCAATGCTATAGTCAATCCGTGGGAACCCCCGTAATATGGCACCAAAACCCCATTGCCTACATCAATGGGACCGAATTGGAAACCTGCGGTAATATAATTCATCTCAGTGCTATGGCACCACCTTCGGGAATGATTGCATACTGGTCGTCGGAATCACAATTTGTACCTATTGGTGGAAGCATGTTATCAAGTCCCGAAATTAATGTCTTGGTTAATACTTACGGAGATATCACTTTTTACTGGAATGTTCAAAACCAGCAATGCACGGGCCGCGACAGCATTCTCGTTCATTTCTACCAAACCCCAAGTGCCTATGCCGGGGAAGATATGACCGTTTGTGGAAATACAGTTGATCTGGAAGCAGTGCTCAGCCTTGAAACATCAAACGGACTTTGGAGCGGTAATGGCGCTACATTTTCACAGGGAACTAACCCTGAAAGCAATGTTATTGTTTCAAACTTCGGAACGTATGTTTTCACCTGGTCGGAATTCAACGGTACATGCTTTGATCAGGACAATGTTACCATAAATTTCATTCAAACCCCAACTCCTACTGTCTCGATGAATCACGATACCATTTGTGGAGTGAGCTACAATTTACATGTATATAATGTTACCGGTGAAGGTATTTGGACTGCATTTGATGACGGTGTTCCGATTACTCCAACATATGTTCCTCCTTCAACGCCTTATAGCCCTGATGCAGTTGTGGTTGTGCCTGCTTATTCCGGCCTTTACAACACCATTGAATTCTGCTGGACAGAAATTAATGACGTAAACGGAATTCCGTGCACTGCTCAGGCTTGCATTGAAGTAACTTTCTCAAGAGAGCCATCAGCCAGTGTTGGACCTGACAGCTGGGAACAGGTTTGCGGCAATGTATTCACTTTCGCAGCCGATACTTTAGGCTCTGGCTGGGCTTTCGGGACATGGATTTGCACAGAATTAATCGCTTCGTTTGACGACATTAATGACCCACATGCTACAGTTACCATCGATTCTCTCGGGAGTTTCGGAGACTCTGCTTATGTTGAAGCTGCATTTTTGTGGGTAATGAATAATACCGGTTGCACTTCTATCGACACTATGCATGTTACATTCTACGATGCTCCTTACGCAAATGCCGGTGTAAACGATTCCATCTGTGGTTTCGAATACGAATTGCATGCATATTACAGCATACCATTGTCAGGTGGATATACTCCCACAGGCTGGTGGTATTTCCACGACGGGCCGGGTGTTCCATCAATTCTGAATCAAAGCAACCCTGTTACCAGCGTTACGGTTTCAGCTCCGGGAACATACCGATTTGTGTGGCAAGAGGCAAACACCAACTTACCGAGCTGCTATTCAACTGACACAGTCACAATTAAATTTTTTGAAATACCATTGATTTACGCCGGTGACGATTTTAACGTCTGCGGTCAATGCACAACCCTGAACTGTACCAGTGCAGGATTCCCCGGATCATGGCAACCCATGCCTGGCGTTACCTGGGGTAATACCAGCGACCCACATACAACGATTTGTTCGCAGCAGTATGGACCACGGGAGTTTATCTGGCAGGAAGCCAACGGTATGTGTACAAACCGCGACACGGTTGTGGTTACTTTCTGGCGCGTTCCAACAGCTGAGATCCTTACCGACCCTGCTGACTCCACCGCTTGTGGATTGTGCTTTAACCGCTTACAGGCAGGTATCCCGGGTGAAGGCATAACCGGTTCATGGCGCGACCTGAACGAACCCAGTGCCAACTTCATGGATGAATTCCAGGGTAATCCCGATTCTGTGTGTGTTACCCAATATGGCATCCACA
>JAGOLH010000121.1 GCA_017994175.1 Bacteroidales bacterium
TGTTGCAGGAAACCTTGCGACTGTTCCCGGACGATGCTGAAACAAAGGAGCTAATGAAACTCGGATCCACTGGATTACCATTGCCAGTGCAGCTTGCCTTGCAAAAAGCACAGTCGGTACCAACAGCCGAAAACTATCTGAATTTAAGCCTCGAATATTATAATAACCGGATGTTTGCAGAGTGCATTGATGCCTGCCAGCAATCGTTGAAAATAAAACCTGATTACGCTATGGCATACAATAATATATGCAGTGCTTACAATTCGCTTGGTGAATGGGACAAGGCGATTGAAGCCGGTGAAAAAGCTCTGGCCATTGACCCGAACTATACATTGGCTGCCAATAACCTGGCTCTGGCACGAAAAAACAAAAGCAAATAAAATTTACGAAGATTTTTTTAACAAAAAAAGGCTGGCTTTCAGGATAGTTATAAACCGTTTACCTCCGCCTTTCCCAAAGAAACTTAAGAAATACCTCCAGAGTTTTGACGGCCGTAGGTAAAATCTACGGTAAATTTCACGATGCTTACGGAGTAATGTTCCTTGATCAAGCCCAATGGGTACAAAAACGGGGCGCCAATAGTTAAAATTATTCCAGTCGGCCTTATCAAGGCTCCCATAAGCATCAGCCTCAGAATATTGCGGCGATCCGGGAATGGGCGTATTCAGTGTTACCACAATATCGTCGAGCTTTAGGCGGCATGCAAAGCGAATGGTTTCATCGATGGTTTGCAGTGTATCGCCGGGATGCCCGATTATAAAAAAGCCTTTGGTTTTGATTCCGTATTTCCTGCATAGTGCAATTACGTTTTCGGTCTTCTGCAGAGAGATATGCTTTCTGATAAGTTTCAGAATTTCTTCATTGCCCGATTCTATGCCAAAGGAAATATGCCAACAGCCGTGCTTTTTCAAAAACAACAGATATTCATCGGTTACATCATTTATTCGGCTCATGCATGTCCAGGGGAAGTGAATGCCTTCTGCATCGAGAAGCTCGAAAAGACGGTACACCCTTTTTTTGTCGAGCAGAAAAGTATCGTCAACAAAAGCTATTTCGTTTACATGATATTGCGTATTAAGCAACTTGATTTCTTCTACAATATTCTCGGCACTGCGTCTGCGGCATGTATTACCAAAGATGTTTTTATCGCAAAAAGTACACTTTCCGGGGCATCCGCGGCTCGTAATAATATTGATAACCGGCAATGTTTTATAATTCGACGGGGGAGGAGTGTAAAGCGAGATATCCTCAATAAGATGGTATGCCGGGAATGGTAACATGTCTAGGTCGCCGATAAATGCCCTTTTTTCTGTTAGTGTTACCATTCCATTGTTGGTTTTAAAAGCCAATCCATGAATATTCTCAACTCCCGAGCCATGATTTAAAGCCTTAAGCAACTCCGGAAGCGTAATTTCCCCCTCGCCAAGCACTCCATAATCGAAAAATCCTGACGCCATGGCATGTTCAGGGTTTGCACTCACATGCGGACCTCCCAGAATGATAATGATGTCCGGAAACATCGCTTTAATTTCGGTTGCCAGCTCCAAAGCACGGTGAAAGGCCACTGTGGTAGAGCTGATGCCAACGTAAGCGGGTTCAAATGCCAAAATTTGCTCTGTCAGTTGCTTGGCGTTTAAATTCAGTGCTTCGGCATCGGTAACCTTAACTTGAAAACCATGCTGAAGAAGGGTTGAAGCAAGGTAATAAATACCCAGAGGAATTTGGTCGCCACCTGCATTGCCAATATCCGACGAATACCTTTCCTGCTTCGAAATGGGTGGATATATAATATGTATCCTATTCTTGTCCATCCTCGTTTTTACTTTCATTACCCGATGTCTTTTCTTTTTTTTCGATTATCTCTCTGAGCAGTGCAATTTCCTGAGAAAGCTTTTTATTATTGTCCTTCAGCTTTGAAATGACAATGGAAAAATGCAGTATATAGAGAAATACACCAAACAGTGCAACCAGAAAAACAAGGTTAGGCGCATCGTACACCCCAAGCAGGTCGGAGAAAAACTGTAATCCATCGCGCCAGATAGAGAATATCACCAGTGTACCAGTAATTGCCAGCCAGAAAATGGCATATTCTGCGCGCAGTTTGCCTCTGATGATAAGCCGTGCACTGTATGCCAGCAAGAGGAGACTTACAACAATGCTAAGTATTTGAATCCGTAACGAAAAACTATCCATGGTGTTTTATTTTTATTTGTTTATTGAAGAAAGTAAACACTATTGCCAGCGACACTTTTACGATATAATACAGCGATGCAATATCGCGTATCGAAGACTTTCCACCTATTCTTTCCTGCATGGTTACTGGGATTTCGCGTATTTTCAACCCTGCATTGCGAAAGATGAGAATAGCTTCCGGTTCGGGGTATTCGTCGGGGTAAAGTTCGCAGACCACACTCAGGGCTCTGCGGTTTATCATTCTGAAACCCGACGTGCAATCTGTAATGCGATAACGGGTTAGTATTCGGATGATAAATCCAAGGTATTGTATTCCCAGCCGGCGTATTTTCGACGATTGAAACCCCTGCCGGTGGATATAGCGAGAACCAATAACCACATCGGGCGCATTGTCAGTTTGCATGGCTGCCACAAATGCGGGTATTTCCGATGCAGGATGTTGTCCGTCGCCATCCATTTGCATCGCATAATCGTAACCGTTCTCCCATGCGTAAATATATCCCGTCTGTACAGCACCTCCAATTCCAAGATTGCAGGGTAAATTCAGGCTTACACATTTGAGCGAAGCTATGATATGTTGTGTATTGTCGGTTGAACAATCGTTAATTACTACAGGGGTTATTTCTACATTGGGCAACCTGATATTATTTACGCTTTCAACAACAGCGGCAACAGATTTTTCTTCGTTATACGCAGGTATTACTATTGCCAGTGTCTTCATGGTTGTGTTGCATTAATCATACAGCAAAAATAGTCAGATTTGCGTTACACTGAATTATTGAGAAAAAACATAAGTAATAATATTGGCTCCCATTTGTAAGGCTTTCAGACGTGCTTCATCCGAGTCGTGATGCACACTCTGGTCTTCCCAACCATCGCCCAGATCGCATTCATACGAATAAAAAACAAGCAGTCTTCCGTCGTGAACAATTCCAAAACCCTGAGGAGCTTTGTTGTCGTGTTCATGAATCTTGGGCAGGCCATTCGGGAAATCGAATCTGGAATGATAGATAGGATGATCGAAAGGCAGTTCTACCATTTCGATATCGGGAAATATTTTTTTCATTTCGCGCCGGACATACTCGTCCATACCATAATTATCGTCGATATGTAAGAAACCTCCTGAAAGCAGGTATATTCTGAGATTTTCAGCTTCGTAATCCGAAAAAATCACATTGCCATGCCCGGTCATGTGAATGAAAGCACATGAAAAAATGTCAGCGCTTCCGGGTTCAACATTAACATACTCTGCCTGAATATTAGTATTAAGGTTTTCGTTACAAAATTTAATCAGGTTTGGCAGGCTGGTGGGGTTTGCGTACCAGTCGCCACCGCCTTTGTATTTAAGAAGCCCTATCCTTACACTGGTGGTTTGCGAAAATAAAGCACAGGGAAACAGGACAATAAAAATGAAAACGAATTTATACATAACCATCAAAAATTATGAATGTAAAAATAGCAAATCTTGCCGTATAAATATTTTTTTGCAGAAACCGAAACTTTATTATTTTTGTAAACTCTGTTTTGGAGAGGTGGGTGAGTGGCTGAAACCACCAGTTTGCTAAACTGACGTACTGAGAAATCGGTACCGGGGGTTCGAATCCCCCCCTCTCCGCT
>JAGOLH010000122.1 GCA_017994175.1 Bacteroidales bacterium
AACCCAAGTGAATAGGTGTTAAGAACCAGAAACCCATTTTTTCTGTCGAGAAGTTGTTTGCAAAGTTGAAGTAAGGGAAGTAAGCCTGATGAAATGGTCCATTTTTCACCGTTCGGACCTCTCCCGTATGCCGGAGGGTCGAGGATAATTCCCTGATATTTTTTGCCTCTTTTCACTTCGCGTTGCACAAAAGTAAATGCGTCCTCAAGAACCCAGTGAATTCCCGACAAACCGGAAAGCCTCATGTTTTCACCTGCCCACGAAACTACCTGCTTCACTGAATCGACATGATAAACTTCTGCTCCGGCAGCTAATGCTGCAAGCGATGCACCACCGGTGTATGCAAAAAGGTTCAGAACCCGGCAGTTTTCCGGTGATATATTTTTTACATGCTCGTATATGTAGTGCCAATTCACCGATTGTTCCGGGAAAACGCCTACATGTTTAAAGCTACCCAGACTCAGTCTGAAGCTGAGGTCGACACTATTATGCTTATATTTGATAGCCCAGTTCTCGGATATCGGTTTTATAATACTCCATTTACCTTTATCCGAAATCCCATTTTCATCTCCTCCTGTGTTGCTGAAGCTGGCATGGCACAAGTTGTCCCATTCTCCGGGTGGTTTCCCTGGTTGCCACAGTGCCTGTGGTTCAGGTCTCGAAAGAATGTAGTCGCCGAATCTTTCAAGTTTACGGTGATTCCCGCTGTCGATAAGCTCATAGTCGCGCCAGGTGTCAGAGGCAAGAAGCATCATGCTGGTAAGTTTTATGCAAATATCTGCAAATACAATGGTTCAGACAAATTTATTTAATACGCTTAATTGGGGTCATCATTTTGTCAAAATTTGGTTTTACATTATATTTGAAGAAAAATCACTGTGATTACAAGTGTACAAAACCAACAGATTAAATGGCTGCAGCAGCTCGAAAAGCCCAAAGTCCGCAAAACGGAATCAAAATTTCTGATTGAGGGAGGAAAAGAACTTGTCTATGCTGCTTTATCGGGTTATGTAATCGAAAGTGTTTTTTATTGTATCGATGTAGTTACAGCAGAACAGATCGATAATTTGAAAGCGATTGTAAAAAATGCTGAATTTATAGAAATCTCAAGAACTGTTTTCGAAAAACTGGCCTATCGCGAAGGCTCTGGGGGGATGATTGCTGTTGCCCAAACAAAGGACTTTGCATTGCAGCACCTTGTAATTGGAACCAACGCTTTTATACTTGTACTGGAATCAGTAGAGAAACCCGGTAATCTGGGGGCAATTCTCCGAACAGCGGATGCAGCCGGGGTGGATGCCGTGATTGTGGCAGACCCTCATACCGATATTTTCAATCCCAATGTGGTACGATCGAGTTTGGGGACTTTATTTACATGTAAAATTGGAATTGGAACGAATGAAGAGGTTTGGGCATTTCTTAAAAAAAACACATGCATTATTTATGGAGCTGCATTAGGGACTGAACAATTTTACCATCAGATTTGTTATACCGGCAACTGTGCGTTAATTATGGGAACTGAATCAAAAGGTCTGAGCAAATTCTGGCTTGATAAATCGGATATGTTGGTAAAAATTCCAATGCGCGGTAAAATCGACTCATTGAATGTTTCGGTTTCGGCAGCGGTTATTTGTTTTGAGGCGATGCGTCAAAGAGGTTTTTAATACATTAAAATATGAAAACACTTATCGTATTTATGAGTAAACATGGCACAACTGAAAAGGCTGCCAATTTGTTGAAAGAACAACTGGGTAACAACGAAACCGACCTGGTTAACCTTGGTAAAGAGAAAACTCCGAATATTGCGCTTTACGACACTGTAATTGTGGGAGGATCGATTCATGCCGGGTCAATTCAAAAAGGTATTAAAAAGTTTTGCAGAGAGAATAAGCAAATACTACTCACTAAAAAAACCGGGTATTTTATTAGTTGTATGGAAAAGTCGAAAAAACAACAGGAGTTTGAAGCAGCTTTCGACCAGGAATTGCGCGACAAGGCTGTTGCACTGGGAACATTCGGAGGAGAATTCAATTTCGATAAAATGAATTTTTTCGAAAAGGCCATCATAAAAAAAATATCGGGGTTTTCGAGTAGCGTTTCCGATATCGACTACGATGCAATTAAAGAATTTGCGTCGAATTTTAAATAGAGGTGTAATCACTTTATTACCACACAGTTATATAGCCTCGCGCACTTGTTTATCAATGAGTTAAGTTGGGTTAACCGGAGTTGTATGTTTTCAATCTCGCCTGTTTCTGACGCGGGATTATGCTGTAATTCCTGAAGTCGTTTAATTGCCTCTTCACGGTGTTGTTCCATAATACGTCGTTTGTAGCTTACAAGTACTCGTGGAACGACCTGATCAAGATGCCTTTCTTCAGGTTCAACATTCAGATGGTGCTTTGCCCATATTGCACTTAGCTGGTATCCGGGCGAACACACATCTGCAGCCACCTTGCTGATTTCCGGGTCCTTGTTGTTGATAAACATTTCAACAGTCGGAGTTATTCCGCGAAAGATCAATTCTTCAGCATGAAGAAATACTTTCCGGTATTTCAGATTTTTAAACTCCAGCTCATCGTTCTTAATTTCATTGATGATGTACTCTGAAATTTTAATTGTACTGTGAGGTTCATCATAGGCTTCATCCCCAAGGTTTTCGAAAATAGAATGTTCTCCGTAAAGCAACATAAGCCTGATCAGTTCTTTTTCGTAAGGCTCGCAATACAACTCTTCATTAATAAATGAAGGAACCGGGGGCGCGATAGGGACGCTTTCCGGCAGGTGTGCCCGTTCTTCGGCTTTTCGTTTATCTTCGATGTTTTTACGACGATACTTTGCTGTTTCCTGAAACAGGGTATGCTCGGGTATTTTAAGCAACCGGCTGCATTCCTGCAGGTAGACTGTTCGTTTAATGCTGTCGTCGATCACCGAAATGGTTCGAACAATGTCCGAAATCATATATGTACGCTTGACAGGATCATTTTTAGCTTCATCTGATAAAAGCTTCGATTTAAAATGTATGAAGTCCTGCTCGTGCTGTTTAAAATAGTCAACCAGAAACGAGTAATTGTGTTTTTTTGCAAAAGAATCGGGGTCGTGGTTATCGGGTAAAAGAAGTATTTTAATGTTTAAACCCTCTTCGAGAAGCATATCGATACCGCGCAACGAAGCTTTAATACCGGCAGGATCACCGTCGTAAAGTATTGTAACATTTGCAGTGAACCGCCTGATAATTTGAATCTGATCTTTTGTCAGAGAAGTTCCCGAAGAGGCCACCACATTTTCGATACCTGCCTGATGCAATGCCAGAACATCGGTATATCCTTCAACAAGAATGCACTTGTCGTTTTGTTGTATGGCAGTTTTTGCCTGATAAAGTCCGTACAGGGTCTGTGATTTATGGTAGATGGCCGACTCCGGGGAGTTTAGGTATTTTGCTATGTTTTTATCACTCTTCAATGTGCGCCCCCCAAAGGCAATTACCCTGCCCGAAATACTGAACACAGGAAACATTACCCTTCCGCTGAAACGATCAAAATAATTATGAGTGTCTTTAACAACCGATAATCCGGTTTTTTCGAGAAATTCAAGCTTGTAACCGTTTTTCAGGGCTTCATCGGTAAATATACTTTTCCCTTCGGGGCAATAGCCAAGCTGAAATTTCTCTATAATTGTGTCGTTAAATCCTCTTTCTCTGAAATAGCTTAATCCAATGGCAATTCCTTCCTCCGATTCATTCAGTATGCG
>JAGOLH010000060.1 GCA_017994175.1 Bacteroidales bacterium
CTGCACAGGGAACCAGTCTTGCATTCATGCTTGCACCGGTAGGTATTTTTGCCTTCATCAATTATTATAAAGCAGGTTATGTGAATGTGAAATACGCCATAATAATTGCCGTAGCATTTATGGTTGGTAGCTATTTTAGCTCAAAATGGGCTGTGCAAATGAATACCGATACTTTGAAAAAGGTATTTGGCGCTTTAATTATTTTAGTTGGAATTAAAATGTTACTTGGTAAATGATGATTGATACAATTAAACTGATACGCGATTCAATTCTGGCTGAAACAATATCATTCCAGGAGTACATACATTGTAACCCGGAGCTTTCGTTTTGTGAGGAAAATACTGCGAAGTTTGTAAATTATATTCTTAACAGGGAAGGTATAATAACATACCGGAATTACGCACCAAACTCTGTTGTTGCTGTTGTTGAAGGCTGCCTGCCTACAGCAAAAAAACCGGCATGTGTTGCACTCCGTGCCGATATGGACGCATTGCCCATAACCGAATCCTTGAATCATGCACCACGATCGCAGAAAGAGGGAATAATGCATGCCTGTGGCCACGATATTCATACTGCATCCTTGCTTGGAACAGCTCTAATCCTTAAGAAACTGGAGAACAATTTCTCTGGAAAAGTGGTGTTTATCTTTCAACCTGCTGAGGAAAAACTACCGGGAGGAGCAAAAACTATGATTGATAATGGATTACTTCGCGATTTTGCACCCATGCTAATTCTCGGACAGCATGTATTGCCCGGGTTGCCAGTCGGTAGTTTTGGGTTTTGTAAGGGAGAATATATGGCCTCAACAGATGAGATTTATATTCGTTTTTCAGGGAGAGGCGGACATGCCGCTACCCCCGACATTACCAGCAACACTGTGATGGCACTTGCAGAATTTGTGATGAGCACACAAACAATCAAGCAAAAATCAGCGAAAACTTCAAAACCGTTTGTTTTAAGCTTTGGTCGATTAAATGCTGATGGCGCAACCAATATTATCCCAAATGAAGCCAGAGCAGAGGGAACATTCCGATGTTTCGACGAATTGTTCAGGGCAGAAGTTAAGCGAAAACTGCACATATTGGCAAATGAGATTGCACCGCGGTACAAGTGTGAGGCTCATCTGAAAATTGTGGACGGGTACCCCTTTGTGTTGAATAATCCTGAATTCACTGACTATTGTATGCAAATTGCTGCCGATTTCAGCGGAGCAGATCGCGTGGTTAGATTGGAGCCCAGACTTACTGCCGAGGATTTTGGCTATTTCAGTCACGAGATTCCTGCTGTTTTTTACCGTATGGGCATTGCAGCTGATGGGAAAGGGGTTACAAATCTTCACAATCCCGATTTCGACCATTCCCCCGCTGCACTGAAAGATGCCCCGGCTATGATGGCATGGTTAGCCATGAAACTTGTCAACGATTTTCCTGCGAAATAGATTGTTGCTTATTCATTGAACAGACTGCTTTCTTTAATGAAAACCACCTTGCCGTATTTGCTTAATTCTGCCATATCAATCTTGCTTTTATCACCAACAATGCATATCGCAAGTGGTTTGCCGGCCAGATGTTCTTTGTAAAAACCGCTGATATCTGTAAAGCGTAAATTGGTGTAGCATTCTTTCTTCATTTTAGCAGGATCGCTTTCAAATCCTTGAATCTTCCATGCAAGTATTTGCTCACTCAGGCTCCTGAAATGGGGGCGATCGCTGGATGAAGATAACAGCAGATATTGTTGTATCATTTTTAGTCGTTCAGGTTTCTCCGGCATCGTACGGATGAGACTGTCAAATACGACCATGGCTTCAACGGTTTTATCTGCCTGAGTACCAACATACCCCATGAAGTAGGTTTGCTCACCTTTACGTATCGCGGCAACGTATTTTGCACCGGCAGAATATGCCATGGAGCGGTATTCGCGTATTTCCTGAAGCACCAGACCCGAGAAGTCCCCACCAAAATACAGGTTGAATGCGTCCATGCTTGCCTGAATATCAGGAGTATATTCAAACCCATTAGCCAGATAATACACCTTACTTTGGGTGGCCTTCTTCTTATGAACAAAATAAATGGTGTTTTCGCTGAACTTTGCAATTGGCTTTACAACAGGAGTCTCAGTGAATTTTGATGCTTCGAAACGGAAAGTCGTTTTGCATAGGTCAGCAATAGTTTGAATATCGTTTTGCCCTACATAATGAAATTCAACCCCGTAGTTACAAGCATCACGGAAAGCTATGGCAAGCGAATCAGCTTGTAAAGCCTTTATCTCTTTTAAGCTTAGTCTGTCGATGAAATCGGAAGCCTTTCCGTATTTCACGAATTCAAATAATGCATCCGCAACTGCATCTGGTTCACTGCGCTCCATTTTGCGGTTTGCTTTCTCACCTTCATACAAAATATTTATTTTGTCCTGATCAATTACCGGTTTGTTCAATAATTCACCAACCAATTGAATTGCATCAGAAATATTACTTTCAACCCCAATAATTTCAATCTCAGTATAACTTTCGTTACCTGAAAAAGAATATGTACATCCCAGTCTGGCTACTTTTTCCTTAAAATCATCAAATAAAACGCCTTCAGGATGGGCATAATTCATCAAATCGGTTGCATATTTGAGCATGGGGATTTTTTCATATCCCGCTTTAATCTTGATTTTCAGGCTAAAAATATCATTAGCGGGGTTTTTAACTCCGTAAATATCGATGTTACTACTAATTTCTACGTGGGTAATGTCGTTTTCGAAATTGATGTACGTAATTTCCTTTTCAACTGGAGCAATCTGATTAAAATGCCTGGCATACTGCGATTCTGATTCTGTATTCGAAACAATGGGTTTAAAACCGGGTTTTTCAATTTTTTCTTTTTTCGGGAATCCCATATTGGAATAGAATGCTAAGTAATTGTCGCCATAATATTTCTGGGCAATTTTAATGACATCATCTTTAGTGATTGCCATGAGTTTTTGCGGGTATGAAAGAAGGTCTTCCACCGATTGATATCTGCCAAACGCTGCGGCCAGCATGTTTGCTTTATAATCGTTCGATTCCATGCTGAGAAGGTAGTTTCTGTACAATTCCAGTTTAATATTTTCAATCATGTAATCGTCGAAATCACCTGATTTCAGCTTGTCTATTTCGTTCATAACCAGCTGTTCGGCATCAGAAAGCTTTTGTCCGAGAATTTTGGGAACAATAAGGAATAAACAAGCTCCATGGTCATTGTAAGGCATATTCAGTGCCTGAGCCGCCATTAATTCATTGTTATTTACCAGTTTATCAAGCAATCCTGTTTGATTTTGATTTGACAGAATGGCATTGCACACTTCTAATACGATTTCATCGGAATGACCGGCCGGCACAGTTCTGAAGCCTAACAATGCGAGTTTTATCGGACTGAGCTTAACCTCTGCAAACTCTCTCCCGTTAAATGCTTTTTCTTCATAAACGGGGCGTATCGGAAGCTCTCTTTTCACCCATTTGCCAAATTTTTCGTTTATCATCGGTTTAATGGCCTCTTTGTCGAAGTCTCCCACTATTATCAATGCCATGTTGTTCGGGACATACCAGGTTTTGAAAAATTCAAACATTTTCGATAAAGATGGGTTTTTCAGGTCTTCAACCGAACCAATCAGGGTTTGTTGGCCATAGGGATGGTTTTTAAAAAATTGCTTATTGAAACTTTCCAGCAATGGGAATATGAAGATGTCGGAATACATATTTTTCTCTTCATAAACTACTTCGAGCTCAGCCTGAAATGAACGAAAAACAGGATTTTCGAAACGATGGCTGTACAAATCGAGCCACTTGTTTATCTCAGAAGGAGGGAATGCATTATAGTAAATTGTGATATCCTGCCCTGTGCCTGCATTTAAATCGGTCCCACCCATCACTTTTATCAGGTTACTCAGTTCGTTGGGTATCACATATTCATTAGCTTTCAGCGATTGCTCGTTAATTTTTTTCTGAATATTAGCACGGGTTACTTCATCGGTGGTTTTACCAAGCTCATCGTACAACATAAAAATGCTGTCGATATGTATTTTTTCTGCTTCCCAATTTGTGGTTCCCAATTCCTGTGTGCCTTTAAATAGCATATGCTCCTGATAGTGAGCCATCCCTGTAGCATCGGGCGGATCATCTTTACCACCCGCCCGCACAATAACCCCACCAAATACCTGAGGTTGCGTATGATCTTCGCTTAAAATCACAGTTAATCCATTGTCGAGTTGATATACATCAACAGCAACGGGCTTGTAATCGAAATTCTGTGCTTGCAGGCTAAGGAAAGCTAAACCTAAAAGCGATAAAAAAAGTAATTTTTTCATGGATAAATATTTGATTATTGTTTTTTCTTCCACACATTTACAATTTCGCCAACATACATTTTGTGAAAATCCTTATTGGGATATTTCGACTTAACTACTTCGGCATCAACAAAGTTTGATTCTTCGATTTTACCGGCATAGAGCTTTTTACATTCCAATATTATTACTGCTTCTTCGAATGCCACACAGCCTGATGGGGTAAAGATGGGGGTGAGGCCTGATTCTTTCACCTTATCACAATCGCGGCCCGATTTCGAACCGCAGATTTTTAATGCTTCGCGGTGTTCTTCGCTAAAGAAACACACTGTATAGTAGTTTTCGCGTTCGGTAAACTGATAGGTGTAGCGCTGTGGTCTGACAAAGATAAACGACACGGGCTTTTCCCAAAGCCATCCCATGCCACCCCAACTGGCAGTCATCATGTTGAAACCTTGTTCTTTGGTGCCGGCACCAATTAGCATCCAGTCTTTGCCTATCATACGAATGGCGTTGTCGTTGAGCGATTCCCAGGTGGTTTTTTCGAATGTATTTGTCATATTGTTTTGGGCTTTAATGCATAATGATGTAAGGATAATTATTGCGAGAATATAGATTTTTCTAGTCATATACTTTATGTTTTTAGTTTACGAAGTTAAAAGATTATCACGTTTTAAACAATTTTCCCAGTTCTTCGGCGCTTTTCTTCACCGATCTGATTCCTTTTTCTATCAGCGAAGCGTCGTAGTTTTCGCTGTATTTCCGGAACTCCTCGTTGTTGTTCACTGCAGGATACACCACCAGAAAACTGTATTCTGCAAAATGGCGTGCCAATTTTGCAGGGATTCCGTCGAGCACATTGCTATGCGAAACTCCGGGCTTACGCGGTGTTACCACAATCAATAAATCTTCCTGCCCGAAATAGCGCGAAAGCACCAAAAAGTCTTCCCAATCGTCGAAATCGCGGTATTTAAAGTTGGCGGCCATTTTTTTGTATTTGATAAATTTCTCAATGGCCTTGCACGTGTCGTTGTCGGAATACACATCGGTTTTCAGATTCAGCAGGGTGGCAATGCGCACGACTTTTTCGAGCCAATCGAAAAATCCGGGTTCTTTTTCGGAATAGCGCGGGCAAGCCAGGTGGATATGTTTGTGTACATTCAGTGGCATGGCTGCATTATACACGTATATTGCCTGGTCGGTGCTGCTCACAATTTGGGTTACTGTTTTCCCGAAAAATAACTCGCTGATGTGGGTTTTCCCTGAACTTCCGAGTACAATGTCGGTTGCCGAAATTTCGCGGGCAACCCGCTTAATACCCGAAACAACATTTTGGTCAATGGTGGCAATAACTTCGAAATGCTGTTCCGAAGCTGCTGCATAGCTTACTCCCTCGGTAAGTACCTTGCGCGATTGCCGCAGTTTTTCGCGTGCAGTCTCATCATCTTCAACTACCGTAAGGCCGTAAACCGGCACCTGCTTCTTTGTGGTTTTCAGCATCAGTGCCAGATCGATCAGCCGTGGCATAGTTTCGGGATTCGACACAGGTACCAGTATTTTTTCGGTGGCTACCGGAGTTTCAGGATCGGTTTCAGATGCGGTGGTAACTACAATCTTTTTTCCCACATTTTCGGTAACCATCGAGGCTACGATGCATGTTATCAGAATCAGTATTATGGTTCCGTTCAAAATGGTGTCGTCGATTATTCCCATGCGGTGCCCTACCATGGTAACAGCCAGAATTGCTGCGGCATGCGAACTGCTGAGACCAAATATCAGCTTGCGCTGCAGCGAGTTGTACCGTAACGTCCATTGCGTAAGTAAAGCTGCCAGCCATTTCCCAATCAGGGCAACCACGGTGAGTATTCCGGCAACAATCAGGGTTTCGGGTCCACTGAGGAATACGCCCGGATCGACAATCATCCCGACACCAATCAAAAAGAACGGGATAAACAACGAGTTGCCTACGAACTCCAGCCGGTTCATCAAACTGGAAGTTTGCGGTATGAGACGATTCAGTGTGAAACCCGCAGTAAAAGCCCCGATGATGGGTTCTAATCCCGCTATTTCGGCCAGAAAAGCACACAGAAAGACAACGGAAAGGACAAATATGAACTGGGAATTGCGCTCTTCTTCAAGGTGTTTAAAAAACCATCGCGAAACCCGGTACACAACAAAAATCACAAATAATATATAAACCACAAATGCAATTCCCAGCCTGATCAGGAATTCGGTGTTGGCAAAACCCGTGTCGGAACCGGTAATAATGGCAAGCGCAACCAAAACCGCTGTATCGGTGAAAATTGTTCCGCCCACGGTGATGGCTACTGCTTCGTTTTTTGCAATACCCAGCTTGCTGACAATAGGGTAGGCTATCAGCGTGTGCGTGGCAAACATGGTGGCTACCAGTATGCTGGTGTTGAGTGGGTAGTGGAGTAAGTAAAAACATACCGGAAACCCTATGGCAATGGGTATCGCAAAAGTGAAAAAGCCGAAAACAAAACTTTTGTATTTATTCTTGATGAATTTTGCCAAATCAAGCTCCAGACCGACAATAAACATGATATACAACAAGCCTATGGTGGAAAATAAATCAACAGCTGAGTTTTTTTCGATGATATTAAAGCCATGAGGGCCAATGAGAATCCCCGAAATAATCAGTCCGATGATTCCCGGGATGCGGATTTTACGTAAAAATAGTGGAATCAGCAGGATAATAAACAGCATGACGGCAAACACCAGAACGTAATTTTGAAAAGGTGTCTGAAATTCGTGTGCTATGTTTTCGAGAAATTTTTGCATGACCCTTTACCCAAAATTTAGTGTGTAAAAATAATAAAATCCCGATGAGAACAAGTTATTAGCCTGCCTAATATGATTTTGTAAAACAGCCTGAAACAAGTTAACTCTTAATCTGAACCGTCTGTACCGACTTAGTTGCAGCATCAAGCAATAAAATTCCACAATTCACAGGATGCCTTAGACAGGCAGGCGCAAACAGGTAATCTCCGTTTTCAACAGAATACTTCTCGCCAAAATCAATATTTACCCACCGATGCGCTGTCTTTTTCCCCTGAACGATACAGCCGTTGGGATGCAGGTGCCCCGACAGATACAGGTCACATGAGAACCTGTTGCGATGCACGTATGCATCGCTGTTTGGCTCGTGACCCATTTGCAGCGAACCCGAAACATCGGGATAGATGTAATGCGTCAGGCAAATTTTCAATTCGCAGGCATCTATATAGGCAAGCTCAGGTAGGGTACGAAGCCATTCTAAATGGTCAGGGCCAAGCAGTGGGTCTATTTCATGTTCGTAGAGCCAGACTTTATTTCCGGTAAGTCGTTGTTTTTCGGTAAATGGAAGGTCATACCAGTTTTTAGGATAATGTATTCCTGCCGCAAATTCCGACATACGCCGTGCAGTGAACATGTCGTGGTTTCCGGCAATGCTGATTTCGCAATGTTCCCTAAGTAAATCGATACAGGCTGCTGCATTCTTCTCTGATGCAAAGTTTTGATTTATTGGAGAGTAGCCAGTAATATCACCAAGACATAAGATTCTTTCTGCGCCCAGTTTGTGAGCGGTTCGAAGGGCTTTTTCGAGCATTCTCACATCTTCGTGAATGTCAGAAATAAAAGCTAGCAGCATAACACAAATTTTAACCCGGGCATCTCGGCTCTGCGCGATGACTGGGTTTCCTGCCGGTTGCTTAATTCGGTCGCCGAGCGGAGTCGAGGTGACCGAATACTTCCATCCTTTACATATCGGTTTTTACTCATTCAACAAATCTTCCTTAATTTTCAACAATTCAGCACGTTTTTTATCATCCACTTCAGGGTATTTCAGGTCGAGTTTTTTTGTTGCAGCCACAATCACCGATGCGATGCAGAAACGGGCAAACCATTTGTCATCGGCAGGGATAATATACCACGGGGCAATGCCTGAGGTGGTTGCCGAAATCATTTCTTCGTAAGCATGCATGTAGTTGTCCCACAATTTTCTCTCTTTCGAGTCGGCCGGTGATAGTTTCCAGTTTTTCGATGGGTTGTCGATACGTTCCAGGAAGCGCTTGCGTTGCTCTTCCTTCGATATATGCAGGAAGAATTTCAGTACGATGGTTCCGTTTTCGTGCAGGTTTTTCTCAAAACGGTTAATTTGTTCATAACGCGATTGCCAGAATTCAGGGGTGATATCGTCCACTTTTTCGATACCGGGTAGTTTTTCGTTCATCACATATTCGGGGTGTACGCGGGTAACCAGCACGTTTTCGTAGTGCGAACGGTTGAAAATGCCGATTTCGCCACGGGCAGGCAGCGCGCTGTAGTGCCTCCAAAAATAGTCGTGGTCCAGTTCTATGCTGTTGGGCGATTTAAAACTCCATACCTTTACTCCCTGAGGGTTTAAGCCTTTCATTACGTGTTTGATTGCTCCGTCTTTTCCGGCTGCATCCATAGCCTGCAGCACAATCAAAACACCGTATTTATCGTGGGCATACAGTTTGTCCTGCATGGTCGAAAGCTGCGATATACTTTTTTTAAGCATCGCTTTGATGTCGTACTCAGGCACCGGTTTTTCGTGGCAACAGGTTTTGAAGTCATCAATCAGTGAAACCGGTTTCCCAGGTTTTGCCTGCAGGGTGTGCAGGTATTCTTTAAAAGCTTCGGGTATTTTCTTGCTCATGCTTGTATGGGTTTGTTGGTAATGATAAAGGGAATTTTTATAAATTATTTAT
Organism: Bacteroidales bacterium; assembly: GCA_017994175.1. GTDB lineage: Bacteria > Bacteroidota > Bacteroidia > Bacteroidales > ML635J-15 > JAGOEF01. The sequence continues at coordinate 9,039 of JAGOLH010000060.1, forward strand.
AGTTATTTAATCATGGATTTCGTATTCAATAAAATTTGTTAATTAAAATACTTTCACTCGTATTGAAGTGTTCAAATTTTATTAGGCCATTGTTTTTTGCCCAATTAAAATAAGTATTACTTGTCCCTCTCCGGATGATTATTATATTTTTATCGTGTAATTACAATTCGTTGATAATCGCATCGTGTTGCTCCAATCATTTCGATAAAATAAATACCATTGTTATAAGCGCTCAAATCAATCGTTAATGAAGCATTGATGGTTTTTAAAAGTTTTCCGTTTAAATCGAATATGTTAAAAGTGGTGTAATGGCTCGAATTAGTGATAAATACAAGTCCGGACGATGGATTTGGGAATACATGCATTTCTTTAGTAGAGTTGTTTTGAACAACAGAACTATTATTAATGGGTTGATAGCGTAAAACCTCTGTTTCCTCGGGGTTTGAGCCTAAACTTTCGGTTGTAGTCACTCCGTAAATTAAAATTGGACTAGTATAATCTTCGTGAAACCAATAATAATAATCGTCCTCCACCGAAAGCACAACCATGGGTGTACCGGTTCCTACATCATACATCCCATCGAACGATTCAACAATGTGGAGACGCAGGACGTTTGTAAAAGTTGAACCATTGGGTGTGATAAGCGTTCCTTGTGCATCAGCTTCAATGTGGATATCTCCATTGGCAATTCCCATTTCCAAACCTGATGCATACAACATCCCTTCATAAGTACAATCGTAATCGTGTCCAGCAGTAATAGGGAATGTGAAAGTTGTTGCACTGTCGTTGGCATAATCGATATACATTTCGCCCGTTACACCTTTGCGTGCCATATAATAATCGCCTGTTTTAAAGTAAAAATACCCTTCGGCCTGATCGGTGCCTTCAGCAAGATTCGATGTTGGGAAACTTGCTGCATCTGGCGTTTCGGCAGGGTCAATATAAAAGAAATACAAATTATCGTCTTCGGTCATAAACGAAAGATCCCATGTTTTATCCATCACAGTTCCGGTACCTGCCAGTTCAAAACCAAAAGTGTTTATATTGGTGTAGTGAATGGTATCGCCAACCTGAGGAATTTGGTTAACGCCCGAAATAGTTACCAATTGAGAAAATGTAAACAAGGATATTGTTGTAAGAGAAGTGAAAAGTAAAATTTTTTTCATACTGTGATTATTTAAGTTTACAAGCCTAAAGATAATAATTTTTTTTAGCTTGTTTTAGCTTTATTATAACATTATAAAATGTGATTTGTGATAATTTTAAGCACAAGTATCTATTTGTAAGTGTGGTTATTCTGGATGTTGCATACCGTATTCAGCATGAACATGTGCTGTACTGCAATAACCTTTTTAAATGATTTCGTTGTCGTAACACAAATCGGTGAGGCTGTCGAAGTGATTGCAAAGCAATAGATTAAATTCGTTATTATTATTCAAAATAGCATTGGTTTTTTCATGTTTTTGCTGTAACAAAGCGATTACTTGTACTATGTGCTATTTTTTCAATTTAAAAAACATTTGCAAATAATTATCTAAATGATTAAATTATTGGCGAAAATATGATTAAAAATTAAGAATAAGGTTCTCGAGCGGGTTATGGTGAGGTCGAATTTTCAGTCATCGGGCGGAGTCGGGTTTTCGGTCATCGAACGGAGTCGGGTTTTCGGTCGTCGAGCGGAGTCGAGACGCCGAAACATCGCAGCGTAATTATGGAGACGTTCTTTGTACTTCTTTGACTCCCCTGTCCATGCTTCGATAAGCGTTTCGCTGCGCTCCACTACTCAGCATGACAGGGGGGCTTTTGTCAGCCTGAGTAACGGAGCGTAGGGGAGTGGTAATCGAAGGCTGATTATGGAGATGTTCTTTGTACTTTCTCGGCTCGTCTCGGATCATCTCGGCTCCGCTCGATGACCGGCTCGATGACCTCGGGAATTGAATGATAAAAACGAATTTTAACAGCAGATGTACCTTAACTGCCATTCATACTACAGCTTGCGCTATGGTGCGCTCAGCCTCAGCGACCTGATTGACGGGGCACTCCGCAACGACATGGATACGATTGCACTTACCGACATCAACAACACCACCGCCTTACCCGAGTTCGTGTTTCTGGCGCAAAGCAAGGGGCTGAAACCCGTTGGCGGTGCCGACATCCGCAAGGGTAACCGGCGTATCGCTGTGTGTATTGCCCGCAACAACCCGGGTTTGCGTGAAATCAACAGTTTTTTAAGCGACATTGCCATCAACGGCCGTAAACACGATGCTATTCCTGATTTCGACAATGCATACGTGATTTTCCCTGCCGGATGTGTCCCCGACAGACCGTTGAAAGATAACGAATATGTAGGCGTAGCCCTGTGGCAGACCCACCTGCTGCCCTTGCTGGTTGCAAAGTACCGCATTACGAAAATGTTGGTACTCCACAGTCTGAGTGTCGGCAGCGATGAATCGTATGAGTTGCATCGTCACCTGCGTGCCATCGATAAAAATACATTGCTCTCGAAGCTTTTGCCTGCCGATTTAGCCCAGTGGGGCGACCGCTTTGTCAGTCCTTCAACCATACGTACTGCTTTTGCTGCCTATCCCGAAGTGGTAAGCAATACCCTGAACTTGCTCCACAATTGCTCGCTGCACTTTGACAGTTCGGTGAAAAACCTCAAGATGTTCACCGGCAATGCCCGCGACGACCGCAACCTGCTTGCCCGCGAGGCTTACGCAGGATTGGTATTGCGTTATGGTACCGACAATGCCGAAGCCATGCGCCGTCTGGAGCACGAGCTGGGGATCATCGAAAATATGGGCTTTGCCTCGTATTTCCTCATTGCATGGGATTTGGTGCGCTACACCATGAGCCGCGGCTTTTATCATGTGGGGCGGGGGAGTGGCGCCAACAGCATTGCTGCCTATTGCCTGCGCATCACCGATGTGGACCCCATAGAACTCGATCTCTATTTCGAACGCTTTCTGAACCCGAAGCGCAGCAGCCCTCCCGACTTCGATATCGATTATTCGTGGAGCGACCGCGACGAGGTGCATAACTATCTTTTCGATAGGTATGGAAAAGAACGTTGTGCTTTACTGGGAGCCATGTCCACTTTCCGTAGCCGTGCTGCACTGCGCGAACTGGGAAAGGTGTACGGCCTCACCGGCGATGAACTCGAAAACCTGAGTCACCGCCCTGCGCAATACGGACGCAGCGACGACGTGCACCGACGCATTGTGAAAATGGCTGCCCAAATGGATGGCTTCCCGAACCTGCGTACCATTCATGCCGGTGGGGTGCTTATCAGCGATGAACCCATCACCACTTTTGCGGCTCTCGATATGCCACCCAAAGGTTATCAGACTACCCAGTGGGATATGTACACCGCTGAGCATATCGGTTTCGAGAAATTCGACATACTCAGCCAGCGGGGTATCGGACACATCCGCGAAAGCTGCGAAATCATCCTGAAAAATAAAGGTATCGAAGTGGATATTCACGACATTCCACGCTTCAAACAGGACGAGGCATCGCGGCAACTCCTGAAATCGGCGCATACCACAGGCTGCTTTTACATTGAGAGCCCTGCCATGAAAGGTTTGCTGCGTAAGCTGCGTTGCGAGGATTACATTACCCTGGTGGCTGCCAGCAGTATCATACGCCCCGGTGTTTCGAGCTCGGGAATGATGCAGGAGTACATTCGCCGATTCCATAATCAGGATGGTTTTGAGTACTTGCATCCGGTGATGAAAGAGCAGCTTGAAGAAACCTATGGGGTGATGGTGTATCAGGAAGATGTGCTGAAAGTGTGTCATCATTATGCAGGGCTCGACCTTGCCGATGCCGATGTGCTGCGTCGTGCCATGAGCGGTAAATTTAGATCGCGGGCGGAGTTCGAACGTATTTTCGATCGCTTTTTCGAAGGCTGCCGCAGCAAGGGTCGTCCGGAAGAAATCAGCCGTGAGGTGTGGCGGCAGATTGCCTCGTTTGCCGGATATTCCTTTTCGAAAGCCCATTCGGCGTCGTATGCGGCCGAGAGTTTTCAGAGCCTCTATCTGAAGGCGCATTACCCGCTTGAGTTTATGACGGCAGTCATCAATAACTTTGGCGGATACTATCATTCGTGGGTCTATTTTCAGGAAGCCCGTCGCCTGGGGGCAAATATTTGTCTGCCATGCGTGAACCGGAGCAATTATATGACCTGCATCCGCGGCAGCGATATTTACGTGGGGTTCATTCACCTGCAGAATCTTGAGCAACAACTGGCGCACCGAATTGTGGTTGAACGGGAGCGGGGAGGCGATTATACGGGATTGGGCGATTTTGTAAAACGCATTGGTACGGGAAGAGAACAACTGACCATTCTGATACGCAGCGGTGCTTTTTCGTTTACCGGAAAAACCAAGGCTGAGCTGTTGTGGCTGGCCCACGATATGACGCAGAAAACAAAAACACCGCCTCCGATGCCGGTAACCATGTTCGAACCCGGATTGCGAGAATGGCGCCTACCCGCTTTTAACTCCGACAGGCTCGAAGATGCCTACGACGAAATTGAACTGATAGGCTTTCCCGTTAGTATGAGTTGGTTCGACCTGTTGCAGACCTCATTCCGCGGTGAGATAATGGCCGGCGATATGCTGAACCATGCCGGAAAAACCGTCCGTATGCTGGGCTTGTTTGTTACGTTGAAGTATGTGTACACCTCAAAAAAAGAAATTATGAATTTTGGTGCCTGGCTCGATGCCGAAGGCAATTTCTTCGACTCGGTGCATTTCCCGGCCAGCCTGAAGGAATATCCGTTCAGGGGTAATGGTCTCTATCTGATGCTGGGTAAAGTGAGCGAAGAATTCGGGCATCCCACCCTCGATGTGCAGAAACTGGCTAGATTGCCGTTGAAACCTGATCCGAGAGAGAAGTAATCCTCCGGACGCTGAGGCACTCGAAGTGTCCGGAGGATTACGCCTTCGATGTATCCGTTGCAGCACTACCCGTACACTTCGAGACGATTCTCGTACCTCGAATCCCTCAGTGTACGGGAATCCCTCCGGACACTGAGGCTCTCGAAGTGTCCGGTAGAATACTGCTCTCGAAGTGTCCGTTGTAGTATGCTATCTCAGTACCCCTCCACAGCACTACCCGTACACTTCGAGACGATTCTCGTTCCTCGAATCCCTCAGTGTACGGGAATACCCTCTCGAAGTACCCGTAAATACAAAAATTAATTATCGCTTTTATTATAAGAAATTAGTATTTTCGTGATTTAATCGGTTCTTTCTATGAGAAATGTGTTGCTCTTAATTATAACATGCATTTTGTCCTTACACGGCATTGCCCAGCAAATCTCCGTTGCCTCATTCGAGCGGCGCGATAACGACATGGATGCCAGAGTGAACTACCCCGTAAAAGACCAGAACGGCGATGTGTGTGCCCTGATAAAAGTAGAAACCACCCAAACCGGTTTTGTGTTTGAGGGCGGTAGCCTCGGAATTATGAAAACTGAGCGCAAAACCGGTGAATACTGGGTGTATATCCCCTGGGGTTCGAAACGCATTACCATAAAGCACGACCAATTGGGCATTTTGCGCGATTACACTTTTCCTGAATCCATCGAAAAAGCTACGGTCTATCTCATGAAACTCACTACCGGTAAAGTTACCGTGGTAGTAGAAGAACCCGAAATACTCACCCAATGGGTAGTGATAACCAGCACCCCCGATGGAGCACAGGTATATGTTGACGATAAACCTGTTGGCAACACCCCATTCTCGCGCGAGTACAGCCTTGGGCAGCACAATTACAGGGTTGAAATGCCCATGTATCATGCCGATGCAGGCGTGTTTACCTTAGATGGCGCTTCCGACAAAGTACGGGTAACTTCTGTGCTGAAACCGAATTTTGGTAGCATTAGCGTAAACTCTTCTCCCGAAAGTGGCGCCGATGTATTGCTCGACGGGAAACCCACCGGCCAAAAAACACCCTGCACCCTTACCGAAATACTCAGCGGTAACCACCGCATTACAATTAAAAAAACCATGTACTACGATGCCTGGCAGGAAGTTACCGTGGAAGATGACAAAACCGCCACGGCTGCCCTCACCATGAACCCTGCTTATGGCGAACTCGACATCACCACCAACCCTTCGGCTGATATTTATATTGACGATGTAAAAGTAGGCTCAGGCAGCTACTCGGTGCGCAAATCCTCGGGTTTTTATACCGTGGAAGCCCGCAAAGAAAAACATACTCCCGACAGCAAAAAAGTAGAGGTTACCGACGGGCAAACCATACCGGTTGCTCTGGCTCCTGTCCCTCAATATGGTACTTTAAAAATCTCAACCACACCGCCCGATGCCGAAATTTACCTCGATGGTGTGAAAAAAGGCACCACGCCAACCACCATACGCCAATTGCTCGTAGGCGACTATAACATAGAACTCCGTATGCAGGGCTATGCCGGTTACAATGCCAAAACAACTATAAAGCAGAACGAAACCACCGAAATAAGCGAAACCCTGCAAAACGGTATGCAGGTAACAATTACGAGCACACCGGCAGGAGCCACCCTCGAAATTGATGGAGCCTCAATGGGAAACACCCCGTACAGTGGCAACTTGAGCTTTGGCAACCACATTGTAAAACTCACCAACAACGCCAAGGTAGTAAACGAAAATATTTCCATTACCCAAGGTGGTAAAACAAGCTGGAGCTTTGATGTTAGCGAAACCAAAGACTTTACCGAAACCGTTTCGGGTATTGCAATAGAAATGGTATCAATTAAAGGCGGTACTTTTACCATGGGTAGCCCATCAAGCGAAGCAGACCGTGGTAGCGACGAAACCCAACATCAAGTAACTGTAAGCGACTTTTACATGGGTAAATATGAGGTTACGTTTGAGCAATACGATGCGTTTTGTACTGCCACCGGCAGAACAAAACCATCAGACCAAGCTTGGGGCAGAGGTAAACGACCTGTGATAAATGTAAGTTGGAACGATGCCACGGCTTATTGCGAATGGCTAAGCCGGCAAACCGGGAAAAACTATCGTTTGCCTACGGAGGCAGAGTGGGAGTATGCCTGCCGTGCAGGCACTTCGAACACTGAGGTTACTCGAAGTGTCGAAGTGTCCACCCCGTTCAACACCGGCAATTGCTTGAGTACCTCGCAAGCAAATTACAATGGCAACTATCCGTATGGCAGCTGCAGCAAAGGGGAGTATAGGCAAAAAACATTGCCTGTGGGCAGTTTTAGTGCCAATGCGTATGGTTTGTACGATATGCACGGCAATGTGTGGGAGTGGTGCAGCGATTGGTATGGCGACTATTCAACCGGTGCACAGACAAACCCTAAGGGTGCTGCACAGGGGTCGGCCCGCGTGGACCGTGGCGGCGGCTGGAGCTACTATGCGCTGCATTGCCGTTCGGCGCGCCGTGACTACATCGGCCCGAGCTATAGCTTCAACTTCTTGGGCTTCCGCCTGGTTTGTGAAATAGAAAACTCATTACCAAGAACTGAAAACAATAATAATGAAGGTTCTGAAGTAGGTACATTTACCGACTCGCGCGATGGAACAATATATAAAACTGTAAAAATAGGTTCTCAAACATGGATGGCAGAAAATTTACGCTATATACCCAGCGTGGTAGGTCCTACGACCGGTTCTGCAACTACTAAGTATTATTATGTGTACGATTACGACGGAACCAGTGTGAGTGCTGCAAAAGCCACTGCTAATTATAAGACTTACGGAGTACTATACAATTGGACAGCTGCCATGGATGGTGCTGCCAGCAGCAATAGCAACCCCAGCCAGGTGAAAGGGGTTTGCCCTGAAAGTTGGCATTTGCCCAGTAATGCAGAATGGGGTCAGCTGGTCTATTATTTAGGTGGCGCAGATGCAGCTGGTGGCAAACTGAAAGAAATGGGCAATAGCCATTGGAACATTCCAAACGCTGACGCAACCAACTCAAGGGGATTTTGGGCTCTACCGGGTGGTTGCCGAGAGGACGACGGAAGTTTCTGGATGCTTTATGACCATGGTTACTGGTGGAGTGCCAGTGAGAGTGGTATTAACCACGCTTATGGAAGGTACTTGGTTTGCCTTGCCAGCTTTATTGATGTATCCATTGGGTATAAGTCGTGGGGGTATTCGGTGCGTTGTGTCAAAGATTAATAGACTTTTCTCCCCACAGGTCATCGCAAACGCAGTGAAGCGAAATCAACCGCCCGTCGAAATGCTTGTGCTGAGCCCGTCGAAGCACAGATTGCTTCATGTTCGTACCTCACATTCGCAACGACGGGCTCATTTTCCCCAACCGAGGCAGAGGACTCGGTTGTTACCGATTGAATGGCTCCGATGCGTAAACGATCCCGAACAATTAATCGTGATATTTCAGAAACTGTTTTGAATTTTTTATTTTAATCTATTAAGCATTAATTTGGTCATTGCAATTTGTATCATTGTTTCACTGGTATCGGTATTAAACTCATAGTCTTTACTTAACCTTCTATAGCTTTCAAA
>JAGOLH010000061.1 GCA_017994175.1 Bacteroidales bacterium
CTATCGTATTACGGAGGTTGTCTTATGGCTTTCGATAGTATTAAACAAACCGGACTTAAAGTGAATATGCATGTTTTTGATACCGGATCTGATACTTCATCGCTCGGAAGCCTGGTGAATAAAGATACTTTTGCAAACGCCGATCTTATTATCGGACCGGTGTATTCAAAACAAATAAACTATATCAAAGATTTTATACCCGAAACGGCTGTATTACTTAGCCCTTTTTCCGATTACGAAAAAGTTGATATTGGCGATAAATCAGTGTTGTGGGCAAACCCGGGAAAAATAGGGCGTTTTGAGACACTGGCTGCCTTTGCTGCTAAAAATGCTTCAAACAAGTATATTATCATCTACAATAACGATGGTAAATCGAAAGAAGATGCGCAGGAGCTGCAGAAAATGATGAATGAAAGCTTTGCTATGGCCGGTAAAAAGGACAGCCTGAATGTTTCGGTGCTTTCATCTTCCGAAGCAAATGGTGCTAGCTTAGGACAATTGTTATCTCATTCAGTACTAAATGTGATAATTTGCGATGACAAGAACGAAGCCCAGTTATCGAGCCTCATGTCACACCTTATACAAATTAAAGATGTTGATATACAGTTGGCTGGGGAAGAATCCTGGCTCAATTACCGTAGCATTGATGTAAATTACTTTCAGAAATTAAGGTTCAGCTATACCACACCCTATTATATTGATTACACTAACGATAAAACCCTGAGATTTATCATAGCATACCGTCAGATTTTCCTGAGCGAACCTGATGAGTTTTCTTTTGCAGCATACGATCAGATGCTCATGTTTTCGTCATTATATATGAAACATGGCGGCAATCTCGCAGATGCTTTTAATATGAAAGTGCCATATTGTGGGATGGTATCAAAAAACAACTTTGTAAATATTTCCGGGTCGCGACAATATGTGCAGAGTTTCTCCAACCTTCTGATGGTGGATGAAGACTTTCAGATTAAGAGAGTATACCCCTAAACCTGTTTTAGTTTTTTTTGGTTTGTTATTTGCCAAAATATTTTTTACTTTTAACCGGTAATTGATTTTTGAAGCATGTAATAAAGGCAACTAAATGTTATTTTGGTCGTCAATTAATAACTTATAAGTAAAACTATTTGATAACACGAATACACCTAAGATATGATGAGAAAAGCAGGTAAGTTTAGTGGCATCATGGTAATTGTCATGATTTTCTGTATTTTTATAGTACAACCACGCGCACAAGCATGTAATTACTCCTCTACATTTGCAGGCACCACCATAACCCCAACTGCCACCTGGCAAACAGCAGGTTCGGTGCAGGCAGGAGCACGATATCAGTTTACTGCGACGCAATATATGGTGTATGTTTTTTCGTATTGCGATGGAGGAGGTTCCAATTCGGGTGATACCCAAATAGAAATATTTAGTGCTGCTGGCGTTTCGATGGCTGAAAACGATGACTTTTGTACACTGGGTTCAAAGCTTACCTGGGTTGCTCCGGCCAACGGAACCTATTATGTTGTAACTTTTAAATACAATTGCCTTGCAGACCACACGGTTATGGGGACAATGGCTTATAAAGTCATGACCCAGCCAAATAATCAGGATTGTTTGGGTGCTATACCGCTTTGTTTCAATACCTATTCCACTACGGTTTCATATAGCGGAGTTGGAAATTACACGGGCGAAATTCCGACAACCGGAGGGTGCCCGGGGAATTGTTTGCTTAGTGGCGAAAGAAACGATGTGTGGTACACTTTTACTGTGCAGTCAAGCGGTACGGTTAGTTTTTTAATAGACCCTGTTGATAACGACGATGACTACGACTGGGCAGTCTATAATCTTACGAATAATGAGTGCGCTACTATTGCTTCGAATCCTTCATCGGTGCAGGTTAGTTGTAATTATACTGCTACAGCGGGGAATACAGGCCCAAATGGGGGGAGTACCAACACCTGCATCGGTGCAAGTGGCACTCCATATAATGCTGCTCTTAATGTTACCTCGGGGCAAACCTATGTAGTGAATGTGAGTAATTTCTCATCTACTCAAAACGGATATTCTATTACTTTTGGGGGGAGTGCGCAGATACTCGATAACAGCGACCCGTTTCTTACTGGTATAGTGTATGCACCGGTATGCGGACAGAATAATATTACAGTTCAGTTCTCCGAAAATGTAACCTGCCTGTCGATTTCCCCATCCGATTTCTTTGTTACCGGACCAGGGGGAACCTATACAATCAGCGATGTAGTTAGTTCAATTTGTGCTGCAAATGGCTCATATGATGATACCTATACTCTTATGTTGTCAGACCCTCTTTCCGATGGCGGAACCTATACCGTAGGATTAACAAGTACCAATGGTATTAATGATATATGTTATAATCAGGCCGTGAATAATGGTAATTTTACTTTTAGTTTTACAGGCCTTACCGCTTCTGGATCGGTTACCCATAATGTAACATGCTATGGAGGAACCGATGGTGCAGCAACTGTAACTTCTGTGAGCGGCGGAACACCTCCTTACGATTACACATGGTCGAATGGTGCAACAACACAATCTGTTGCCAATTTACCGGGTGGTGTAGCTTACGTTACGGTGAGCGATTTCTACGATTGCCAGGAAGTGCTCACTTTTAATATTACGCAACCTTCTCAGATTATTGTTGAAGCGGGTACAAGCCAGCCTGTTTGTCCGGGCAACGGTATTACTCTCGGGGGATCACCAACCATAACGAATGGGGTCCCACCACTTACGTATGGGTGGTCGCCCACAACCGGACTAAACAACCCCGCCTCACTGAACCCCGTTGCCACACCATCAGCAACTACCACCTATACCATAACAGTGCAGGATAATACGGGTTGCACTGCTTCCGATAATGTAACAATAACCCTTTACCCTGCAGCTACCGTGAATCTTGGTCCCGATGTGCAGGTTTGCTCCTCAGCTTTGCCGTATACCATCGACGCCGGTGCAGGCTATACTAACTACGACTGGAGCGTTAACGCCTATGACGGCAGCCAGACTATGCCGGTTTCTGCATCCGGGAATTATTCTGTTACGGTGACGAATTCAAATGGATGCACTGCGACTGATAATATTAATGTTACTGTGGTTTCTAATCCGGTGGTAAATTTGGGTATTGACCAGACGGTATGTTCCGAAGACCTTCCGTTTACCTTGAATGCAGGTCCGGGATTTGCTGTTTACGATTGGAATATTGATGCCTACGACGGAAGTCAGACAATGCCGGTTAACACCACCGGCAGCTATTCCGTAACAGTATCCGATGGTAGCGGATGTACTGGTTCCGACCAAATATCAATTACTGTTGACCCACTCATGAATATTACACTGGTTTCGGTAAACCCTTTGTGTTTTGGAACTGCTACCGGCTCAATAACTGCTAATGTTACAGGAGGTACTCCGGCATATCAGTATTACTGGAGCAACGGGCAAACCACTCCTTCAATCAGCGGATTAAGTGCAGGGGTTACTTATGCTGTTACGGTTACCGATAACATTGGCTGCTCCGTAACTGCATCAGCAGTATTGACTTCACCACCGCAGCTTGTTGCAACTGTAACTACACAACCTACTGAATGCGGCCAGGCAATTGGTAGTGCTACGGTTTCTGCATCAGGAGGAGCTGGAGGTTATACCTATTTATGGAACACTTCCGGAAATTCAGATCAAATTATTAACCTGATTCCAGGAACCTATTCTTGCACTGTAACTGATGCAAACGGATGCTCTGTGGTTGATTCTGAGGTTGTTGGAATATACGGCTCAGGCGATGTTGTAATCACTCTGTTGCAACCTGTGCTGTGTAATGGCTTTACCACAGGAGTACTGCAAGGGGAAATGACTGACGGAACGGCTCCATTCCAGTATAGCTGGCTTGGACTACCACAACATACTGCGGTGGTAAATAATTTACCGGCAGGCAACTACAATATAACCATTACCGATACTTACGGATGTACAGGTACAGCAAGTTATACAATTACCGAACCCCCTGCAATAGCAGCAACATCCGAAATTGTTGATGTGCTTTGTCGTGGAGGTAATAATGGGGCAATTACGCTTACCGTTACGGGTGGAGTGTCGCCATACGTATTTCAGTGGTCAGGGGGGCAGACTTCAAGCCATATATCCGGACTCACAGCAGCTTCTTACAGTGTTGTAATTACTGATATGAATAATTGCACTTATCAGGGCTTCTACACTATAGAACAACCTGAGAAAGAAATGGATCTTACGCTACTAACTCAGGATGTGATTTGCTATAATCAGAACACAGGAGCTGCAATAGCCAATGGAGACGGGGGAACCCCTCCTTATGTGGTTATTTGGTTTTCGGGCGGTGTGGCAGTTGGAAACGGATCAGAAATAAACTCCTTACCTGCAGGTACTTATGAGGTTCTTGTGCGCGATGCCAATAATTGCGAAGCGAGAAGATTTTTTACCATAACTGAGCCTGCGGAAATCAGCCTTGAGTATAGTGTTACAGCGGCTACCTGCATGGGTAACGATGACGGACAAGCTCTCATTTCGGTTATTGGCGGTACACAACCCTATTCTTTCGAATGGAATACAGGAGATATGCTTCCTTTACTGGAAGATGCCACAGCCGGACAGTATGTTGTTTCTGTTACCGATGCCAATGAATGTACAAAAATGCTGAATATCTATATTCCTGAATCAAACGACCTCTGTCTGAGAATACCAAATGCATTCACTCCCAATGATGACGGCATCAACGATACCTGGGTAATTGATTATATCGATAAGTACCCCCTTGCACAGGTTTATGTTTTCAACCGCTGGGGGCAGAAAATGTATGACAAGGGTAATAATCAGGGCCCCTGGGATGGGAAACTGGAAGGCAAGAAAGTTCCTACCGGATCATATACTTACATTGTAGATTTACGCAACGGAATGGAGCCTTTTACAGGAGTTGTTGTAGTGGTGCATTAATTGCCAGCGTGTTCTCATACGCCTTGTTTAAAACGATTTTAAATTAGTAAAATCGCGTACTTTTCATTTAAAAACATATATTATTACTTGGAAATAATTTTACCTTTGACATCTTAAAATTTTGATGTTAGTGGCAAAAGCCGGAAGCATAGAGCATAGCGGAGTTGTTCATGAAATATCGGAAGGAACAATCAAGGTAAAAATACTTGTTTCTTCAGCTTGTTCGTCTTGCAGAGCCAATACAATGTGTGGTTCAAGTTCCGGTGAAAAGATAATAGAGATCAATCAGTTCGATGAACCTTACTCAATTGGTGAGGAAGTAATGCTTCGCATGCACGAGTCACTGGGTTTTAAAGCCATTGTATGGGGATATCTGTTGCCTTTTGTACTAGTAATGATTTGTTTAATCGGGTTGCTTCTGATTACAGGAAATGAAGCACTTTCCGGAATTATTTCACTGATTGTTCTGGTGCCATATTATTTAGTAATATTTCTGTTGAGAGATCGGTTTAAAAGAGTTTTTCGTTTTGAAATTAGTAAGATTATAAATTGATTTGTTATGAATCTGATTTTGTTTACTGTTATCACCCTATTGGTTCTAAGTGCATTTCTGGCAATAATTCTATATTTGGTTGCCCAGAAATTTAAAGTTGTTGAAGACCCGAGGATTGATGAAGTTGAAGCATGCCTTCCGGGCGCTAATTGCGGTGGTTGTGGTTCTCCAGGATGCCGAGGTTTTGCTGAAGCTTGTGTGAAAGCTGATTCCCTTGGGTCGTTGTTTTGCCCTGCCGGAGGCAATGCAGCCATGGCAAAAATTGCTCAGGTGCTCGGGCAAGTAGCTGTTGAAAAAGATCCTATGGTTGCTGTTGTTCGTTGTGCAGGTAGTTTTGAACACAGGCCGAAAACCAATACATACGACAGCGTTAAATCATGTGCTGTTGCTTCTATGCTCTATAGCGGTGACACAGGATGCCCAAACGGTTGCCTTGGTTTGGGCGATTGTGTGGCTGTATGCTCATTCGATGCTATTTATATCGATAAAAATACAGGACTGCCGGTTGTATCCGACCAGAAATGTACTGCATGTGGTGCTTGTGTGAAGGCTTGTCCGAAAAATATAATAGAACTGCGTCTTAAAGGGAAAAAAGACCGGAGGATATTTGTATCATGCATTAACACTGAAAAGGGGGGTGTTGCTAAAAAAAGCTGCACCGTAGCCTGCATTGGTTGTGGAATCTGTATGAAAAACTGTGCTTACGACGCTATTAAAATTGAAAACAATCTTGCATATATCGATTTTGAGAAATGTAAATTGTGTCGAAAATGCGTTGAAGTATGTCCGACTAACGCAATTCATGAACTGAATTTCCCACCCCGGAAACAAAAAGCGGAAGAAAACGCAATATCAGGGGAAACGGTAAACAATTAATAACTAACTCTTAAACGTAAGGAGGTAACGTGTTAAAGACTTTTCCAAAAGGCGGTGTGCATCCGGCAGAAAATAAGTTGTCAGAAGGGAAAAATATTATTAAACTTGAAATTCCAAAACTGGTTAATATCCCTGTTTCGCAACATCTTGGTGCTCCTGCACAAACATTGGTCAATAAAGGTGATACCGTAAAGGCGGGTCAGATTATTGCCAAACCCGGTGGCTTTGTTTCAACAAATATTCATGCTTCTGTATCAGGTATCGTGACCAAAGTCGATAAGGTTCTTGATAGTTCGGGATACAAACAAACTTGTATCACTATTGAGACATCAGGTGACGAATGGGTTGAGGGTGTTGATCTGAGCGATACCTTAATCAGAGATATTAAACTCACCGATACGGAGATTCGTAACAAGCTTCTCGAAAGCGGAATTGTTGGTATGGGTGGAGCAGGTTTTCCAACCCATGTTAAGTTAACCGTGCCACAGGGAAAACAGGCAAATTATCTGATTATCAATGCTGTTGAATGTGAGCCTTACCTTACTTCCGACCATCAGCTTATGATGGAAAAAGCAGAAGAAATTCTTGTAGGCGCTTTGATAATGAAAAAAGCCATTGGAGCAGAAAAAGTAATTTTCGGTATCGAAAACAATAAACCTAATGCAATACAGCATCTTAAAAAACTAGCTTCAAGCTATACTGATATTGAAATTCAGGGTTTGAAAGTAAAATATCCACAGGGAGGTGAGAAACAACTTATAAGGGCGCTGGTTAAACGTGAAGTTCCTTCAGGAGGATTGCCTATCGACGTGGGCTGCGTAGTGCAAAATGTTGGAACCGCCTTTGCAGTATACGAAGCCATACAAAAGAACAAACCTTTGGTAGAACGTGTTGTTTCTGTAACCGGGAAATCGGTAATGAATCCGATAAATGTCAAAGCCCGGATTGGTACTCCGGTTGATATGTTAATTGAAGCCGCAGGTGGCTTACCCGACGATACAGCCAAAGTAGTTAACGGTGGCCCGATGATGGGTAAAGCGCTTAGCGACACTTCTGTCCCTGTAACCAAGACAACCTCAGGGATATTGATATTAAACGATAAATCGGCAAAGCGTCCTGCAGAATTCAGTTGTATCCGTTGTGCCCGATGCACTCATGTCTGCCCTATGGGTTTGGAACCCTATCTCATTAAAAATATGGTGCTGATTTCGAAATGGGAAGAATTACAGGCTGAGAGAGTGCTCGATTGCATGGAGTGCGGATCATGTAGTTTTACCTGCCCCGCAGGTATTCCGTTGCTCGATTATATCAGATTGGGAAAATCGAATTTGAATAAAATATTAAGATCAAGAAAATCATAGAACTATGGGTATTAACAGATTGACAGTTTCGATGTCGCCACATGATCATGGTAACGATACCGTGAAAAAAATCATGTTTGGCGTTGTACTAGCTATGCTGCCCGCTTTACTGGTATCGGTGTATTATTTCGGGTTCGATGCTATTCGTGTAAACCTGATTGCTATAGCTTCATGTATCGCAGTAGAGTGGATTGTAAATAAGCTGTTCTTTAAACGCAGAAGCACAATATCCGACGGTTCGGCTATAGTTACCGGTATGCTTTTAGCCTTTAATGTCCCTTCGAATCTCCCGTGGTGGATTATTGTAGTTGGAAGTGTAGTTGCCATAGGAATAGCGAAGATGACTTTTGGCGGACTGGGGAATAACCCCTTCAATCCGGCACTGGTAGGTCGGGTTTTTATGCTGATATCTTTTCCGGTGCAGATGACCAGCTGGCCAAAAATTTCGGTGTTGAATTTTGCAATGACCGACGCCCAGACAGGAGCTACGCCACTAGCCATTGTAAAGGAAGGAATTAAAAACGGACAAAGTTTTTCATCCATTATGGACACTATGCCTGTTTCATATACCGATATGTTTATGGGGCAAATGGGTGGATCTCTTGGAGAAGTATCGGCACTGGCTTTACTTTTGGGGGGAATATTCTTGTTACTTCGAAAAATTATAAGTTGGCATATTCCAGTTGCAATGCTAGGCAGCATTGCGCTGTTTACCGGTGTACTGCACCTTATTAACCCTTCGGAATATGCTGACCCACTATTCCATTTATTAACGGGAGGCGTAATGCTTGGAGCAATTTTTATGGCAACCGATATGGTAACTTCTCCTATGTCGGTAAAAGGTATGCTGATATTTGGTATTGGAATAGGAATACTAACTGTTATCATCAGGGTCTGGGGTGCGTATCCCGAAGGCGTTTCGTTTGCCATACTGATAATGAATGCATTTGTCCCTCTTATCAATAAAGGGTTTAAACCCAAGCGTTTTGGTGAAATTATTAAAAAGTAGAAGCCATGGCTAAGAAAGAAAGTTCATTTAAAAACATGGTGCTTACACTGTCGCTGATTGCAAGTGTGGCCGCTGTAGCATTGGGTTTCGTTTATAAATATACGGTTGACCCAATTGCTCAGGTAAAAAAAGAAGAGCTCAAAAAAAGTATTAACCTGGTTGTCCCCGGAGCTGATAAAGGAAAAATTGTTGAGGTCGCTGTAAAACCCGATGACGGTGTCGATAGCTTGTATTTTTATGAGGTAAATATTGGCGACAAGCGCATTGCTACAGCTGTGAAATCATACACCGACAATGGTTTTAGCGGAAGGTTTACTATTATGGTTGGTTTCGATACTGCGGGTAACATTATCGACAATAATGTGCTTGAGCACAAAGAGACACCTGGCCTTGGCGATAAAACAAGCAAAAGTAAATCGACATGGAATGAGCAGTTTAAAGGTAAAAACCCGGGAGTTTTTAAACTAAAAGTTAAAAAAGACGGTGGTGATGTAGATGCAATTACTGCTGCCACCATATCGTCGAGAGCGTATTGCGACGCCTTGCAACGTGCTTTCAATGCATACCAAAAGCATTATAACCTTAACCCCAATGCAGCACAAGGGGAACAAAATAATGGAGGGAATAACCAATGAGTCAGCTTAAAAATTTTACTAAGGGATTTCTTAAAGAAAATCCCATACTCGTACTGGTGTTGGGAACATGCCCTACACTGGCAACAACTTCGTCAGCCTTCAACGGGTTAGGTATGGGTATTGCCACAACTTTTGTACTGATTGGTTCGAATGTGGTGATATCACTACTTGCCAAGATGATTCCCGATAAGGTTAGAATCCCGTCTTACATTGTTGTAATTGCAACTTTTGTTACCATCGTCGATTTGGTAATGCAGGCTTTTGTGCCGGCACTATATGCTACACTCGGAATATTTATACCTCTTATTGTGGTAAACTGTATTGTGCTAGGAAGAGCGGAAGCATATGCCAATAAAAACAATGTTATTTCCTCTTTGATTGACGGTGCAGGAATGGGCCTCGGCTTTACTTTGGCACTAGGAGTTTTAGGTGCAATCCGTGAATTTTTGGGTTCAGGAGCGGTATTCGGATTCAAATTGTTTTCTGGCGATGGTGCTTTGGTGTTTGTGCTTGCCCCGGGTGCTTTCATTGCTTTAGGGTATTTAATTGCATTGGTAAACAGAATAAATAAAGCTAAAAACTAAAAGCTATGGAATATATACTTATAATAATATCGGCAATTTTCGTCAATAACGTTGTTCTTGCTCAATTCCTTGGAATCTGTCCTTTCCTTGGTGTATCGAATAAGGTGAACACGGCAATGGGCATGGCTGGAGCAGTTGTTTTTGTGATTGTGCTCGCTACCATAATGACTTATCTGGTTCAGGTTTTCGTGTTGAAACCTCTGGGTATTGAATATCTGCAGACAATTTCATTTATACTTGTTATTGCTGCACTTGTTCAGATGGTTGAGATTATACTTAAAAAAATTAGCCAGCCTTTGTATCAGGCACTTGGTATATTTCTGCCATTAATTACCACCAATTGTGCTGTACTAGGGGTAGCATTACTCGTAATTAAGAAAGACTACAATCTTCTTGAAGGTGTAGTTTATGGTGCGGCAACAGCCATCGGATTTGGATTGGCTTTGGTAATTCTTGCAGGTATACGCGAACATATGGATTTGTTGAGTATTCCCAAAGGAATGAGAGGTGTTCCCATTTCGTTGATAGTAGCCGGAATTCTGGCACTTGCATTTATGGGTTTTGCAGGAATTGTATAATTGGATAAGACAACTGGATAAAAAAAACGCAGCAATGCGTTTTTTTGTTTTCTCTTACCTGATTGCATTTATAAATCATTTACTTTGCTTTAAATAATTAAGTATTATGGACGACAGGTTATCGGAGTTTAAGCGCCTGCTTGATATAATGGATGAATTGCGTGCAAAGTGTCCCTGGGATAAAGAACAAACCAATGAGAGCCTCAGGACGCTTACCATCGAAGAAGTATATGAACTTGCCGATGCGGTTCACACAAATAAACCTACTGAAATAAAAAAGGAGCTGGGTGATATATTGCTTCACATCGTTTTTTATTCAAAATTAGGAGAGGAGCAGGGCGAATTTACTATTACAGATGTGTTGAAATCGATTAACGAAAAATTAATTTACAGGCATCCTCATATTTTTGGAGATGTTTCAGTGGCCGATGCCCGTGAAGTGGAGAAGAACTGGGAAAGACTAAAACTGAAGGAAGGCAAAAAAAAGACTGTACTCGGTGGCATCCCCAAAGGATTGCCTGCAATGATTAAAGCGTATCGTATGCAGGATAAAGCCAGAGGGGTTGGCTTCGATTGGGAAAAAAAAGAGCATGTTTGGGATAAAGTACATGAAGAGCTTAAAGAATTGCAGGCTGAAATGGAGAAAAGCGACGTAGACAATATGGAGAAAGAATTCGGCGATTTGTTTTTTGCTTTGATTAATGCAGCGAGGCTATATGGAATAAATCCTGAAAATGCTCTTGAAAAAACCAATACCAAATTTTTTAACCGCTTCAATTACCTCGAGGAACAAACCATACAGCAAGGCAAAGAGCTAAAAAAAATGAAACTTGAAGAAATGGATAAATTCTGGGAAGAAGCAAAGAATAAAGGCTTGTAAGTGTACTGTAATAATTACATAACAGTATTAATTGCAGAAATGCCTATTTACACAATGTGGTTGTTTGGGCTTTTTTCTTTCATGTGTGTTTTCCAAGTCCTGACCTATCTTTTGTTATTCAGGAAAAGCACTTGTAATAAAACAACTGTTCCCGGAATGGCCGTGCCGGTATCAGTGGTTATTGCAGCCCGCAACGAAAGTGAAAATCTGAGGCTGTTGATTCCTGCCTTACTGAATCAGAAATATCCAGATTTCGAAATCGTGGTGATTGACGACCGCTCGGAAGATGATAGCTATGAGATTATCAGGGAATATATGCATAAGTCCGATAAAATAATTTGTGTGAGAATTGATGCAGAGAGTTCTGAGCTTCGTGGTAAGAAAAATGCCCTTACTGCCGGAATTATACGGGCTAAAAATAATTTGCTTCTTTTTATAGATGCCGATTGCTTGCCTGTTACTGATATGTGGATTTCCTGTATGGTTTCAGGATTAAAACCTGAATGTGAAATTGTGCTCGGATATAGTGGCTTCTATTCCGATAAAAGTTTTCTGAATGAAGTAATACGCTACGATACGGTTTTTATTGGGATGCAATATTCTTCTTTTGCGTGTGCCGGTTTGCCATATATGGGCGTTGGCAGAAATCTGCTCTATACCAAAAGTCTATGGCAAATGAACAATGGTTTTACCAGTCACGCTGATTTGATATCGGGAGATGATGATTTATTTGTTCAGCAGGTGGCGAACAGAGTGAATACTGCTGTAAGAATTCAAGCCGATGCTACAACGCGTTCGAAAGCTGCCCAGAGCTTCATTGGCTGGTGTCGCCAAAAATCAAGGCATTTTTCAACAGCAGGCAGATACCCCATTACAGTTGGCTTATTTCTGGTATCTGAGCCTGTAACAAGAATTTTATACTGGCTCAGTTTTCTAACCTTACTTTTTACTTTGCCGGATATTTTAAAGATTCTTTTAATATCAATGTGGATTTTCAGGGAAATGGTAACTATTAAAATAACCTGTTCTTTTTGTAAAATAACCGGAGAACCGTGTAGTTGGGTTAAAATTCCTTTTTACAATTTAATTTTACCATTTATTTATATATTTTTATGGGCATTTAATAAATCGCAGAAAGGCAATTATCACTGGAAATGAACGAACATTTTTCGCAAAAAGCACAGGAAGACATTGTTCTGATTAACTCAGCACTTAATGGAGATGGTTCGGCCTATACAAAGCTGTTAAACAAATACTTCGATTCAATTTATTACATGTTGCTGCGTAAGGTGAATAGTGTTGTTGAAGCGGAGGACCTTGCTATGGAAACATTTGGCAAAGCTTTCAATAACCTGGTGCAATACACTCCTGAATTTGCTTTCAGCACATGGCTTTTCAGAATTGCCAACAACAATTGTATCGATTATTTACGTAAAAAACGGGCAAAAACTTTTCCGATTGATACCAGCGTTGAGAGCTCCGATTCCGATAATATGCCACCCATACTGGCAAACAGCCCCAACCCGGAGGAAAGCATTATTAAGGAGCAAAAGGCATTGTTTCTGCTGGAACTGATAAAGAAACTAAAACCGCGATACGCAAAACTCATTGAATTGCGTTATTATCAGGAGCTTTCTTACGAAGAAATAGGGAAAGAACTTGATTTACCCATAGGCACCGTTAAAGCTCAGTTGTTCAGAGCCAGGGAGCTTCTATATCCTCTCATCAAGTTCAAAGCCGAAAACATCTGATGAATCTCATATCTGTTTATTTCCCTGAATTACAGCACGACCGTCTTGTTTTGCTGGAGAAGTATGCGAAACTGCTCATCGAGTGGAATGCTAAAATTAATGTGATTTCAAGAAAAGATATCGACTCAATCGAAGAGCGCCACATTTTACATTCCCTATCGTTGGTTAAATTATTCAGTTTTTCAGCATCTTCACAGATTGCAGATGTTGGATCAGGCGGGGGATTCCCGGGTATACCCATTGCCATTTTCTGCCCCCAAATTCAGGTTAGCCTGATTGAAAGTATCCGCAAAAAGGCGAATGTCTTGTGCGACATGGTAAATGCATTGGGGTTAACAAATGTTACCGTTGAAAATGTGAGGGCTGAGGACCTAATTAAAAAATATGATTTTGTTACAGGGCGTGCTGTTGCTGCATTTCCTGATTTTTACAATATAGTGAAACATCTTGTATCGTTAAAAAACAGAAATGAATTTGCAAACGGCATTCTGTATTTAAAGGGCGGAGACTTCTCCCACGAGCTCTCAGGGTTCAGCAGAGTTCAAATATTCTCAATTCAAACAGTGTTCAAGGAAAGCTATTTCGAAACAAAAAAGCTGATATATTTGCCTTTCAGCCACTGATTTCTTTCAGAAAGAAGAAAAAAACAAAATTTTTAACAATCGTTTGCATTAGTAAAATTAAGTTATATCTTTGCAGTCCAAAATAAATACTTATAAAATTATACGTGATGAAAAGGACATTTCAACCCTCGCAACGAAAGAGAAGAAATAAACACGGTTTTCGTGAAAGAATGGCAACGGGTGATGGCCGTAAAGTGTTAGCACGCCGTAGGGCAAAAGGAAGAAAAAAACTTACAGTATCCGACGAAGGTCGGCCCAAAATGTAAGAAGAAATATTTGTAATTGATTGCAAAAAGCTGCTGTAAAGGCAGCTTTTTTATTTGAAATAAAAATATAAAATGTCTTGTATTAATAAGAATAAATGTATATTTTCGCAATACAACCAAAATAAATTCAGTATGAAAAAAATTCTTTTAATTATCACTTGCGCCATTAGTGTTGGATATATGGTACAAGCGCAGGAAATCGACATGGTTTCCAAAAGGGGAGTTCCAATACTTCCTGAACAAGGCGATATTGCTCTGGGTATTGATGCACTTCCGGTGTTTAAATATCTCGGAAACATGTTTAACGCCAGTATAAACAATACCATTGCATGGAATTTTGTTGGTGATTTGGGAAGCACCAATAATATTTATCTGCAATACTACCTCGAAGATAATGCCTCCGTTAGGCTTGCCGTTAGGCTTGGAACCCAGAATCTTGTCAATCAGGAATTTGCAGTAAAAGATCTTCCGGTGCCTGACCCGGATATCCTTGTTACCGATAAGATGCTGGTTAGCAACACAAACCTGAATATCGGCGGATCCTATCAAATGCATCGCGGTAAAGGCCGTGTACAGGGATATTATGGTGCTGGACTTATGTTCGTATGGCAACAGTCGGCACAACATTATACCTACGGTAACCCGATTACAACCGAATTCAACGACCCGAACACAACCGATTTCGGAACTAACCTCACAGGAACCGGCCGAATACTGGATGTTTACAATGTAAAACGTCTTGGAGTTGTAGCCCATGCATTTGTTGGAGTTGAGTATTTCTTTGCCCCCAAATTGTCGATAGGCGGTGAATTTGGTTATGGACTGCTTGCAATCCGTACTGTCGGAGGAAGTATTACCGAAGAACGTTGGACTGGAACAGCTATCGAAAGGCAGACAACCGACATTGCTAATGATGGTATCTTAACCCTCGATAATCATAACAATGGTGCAAATATTTACCTTAAATTTCATTTTTAATAATAATTAATTGTCAAACTTAAAAATATAAAAACATGAAAAAATTATTTCCCGTTTTATTAGTGATGTTCATCGGAGTAGCTGCTTTCTTAACAAGTTGCG
This sequence comes from Bacteroidales bacterium, assembly GCA_017994175.1. GTDB lineage: Bacteria > Bacteroidota > Bacteroidia > Bacteroidales > ML635J-15 > JAGOEF01. The sequence goes on from JAGOLH010000061.1 coordinate 15,177, forward strand.
AAGAAGAAACCCCGACTGCCGACCCACTACCAACATCCACAATCGAAGGCGTAGTGTATGCCAATATCGATTTAACCAATGCAGTGAATGAAAAAGCACCTGCAGGAACAAAAATTTTTTTCCGTATCAATGCAAATGAATTGGTACTTAATCCGCTACCGGGTTATACTTACGAAACATTGCAGTATGAAACCACGGTGAATTCCGAAGGAAAATATACTATTGAACTACCGTGTGCTACACATCAAAATGTGAATGTTGCCGTTACTCCAAACGATTTTTCAGCCGTTCGGCAGATTAACGCAACTACCACAGACACCCATTATTTTGACGGTGGTGTGTTGAACCAAACTATTCGTAATGGTGAAAAACATTATCTGGATATTATGTACTTCTAAATAAGCTTAAACGAAATGAGAAAAGCACCGTAACGGTGCTTTTTTTATTGTATAGTACTTTCAAGCTTGACTGCGATTGTTTTTGCAATGATTTTATTCCCTTCCGGATGAACATGACATTCATCAAGGTATATGTCTTTTACCGTATCAAATATAGGAGTTATATTGCAAACATAATAACATGTGTCGAGTTGTAGCTGCACCTCCTTATAAATCTGTTGTAAGCAATTTTTTCTGGCTTGATTCAGCTTGCTTTTAAACTCCCAGTTCACAGGTTGTAGAAAATGGAAATATCTTATGTTTTTCGAGCTGCAGAAGTCATATATATCATCTACCCTGTTGGCATACGTTAAGCCAATGTGTGTTTTATTGCCGGCCAGCTTTTCATACAACTGTTGTTCATTGGCAGTGCGGCGGTATATGTAATCTGCCAGACGACCTATATTCGAAAATAATCCAAAGAATCGGGATGCTATTGAATTTTTACGTTTGTTGTATTCGATACTTCTGAAATCGCGCCAGTTATGAGGTGGAATAGCATCATACGATGGGTAATAGCGGTTTATATCTCCACTTATTAAATCGTTATACCCGTCGATTGAAACAATAATGTCAGGTTTGTAATACTGCAATACGAGTTGAATCATAATAAACTCTTGTTCCACAACAAAAGCAGGAACTCCTGCGTTGATGACTTCAAATTTTTTATCGGGATAGGTCTGTTGCAATTGCTTTTCGAGAAAATATGCTATGGATTCCTCTGGTTTGCTTCCGTAAGCAACGCTACCGCCAGTAACTGCAATTCGTGTTACTCCGGGCTTTTTATTTCTGTCGTATTGCGTTTTAAAACCATCGTTGTTTCTTAAACCTGCTTCAGGAAGTAACTGAAAATAGAAATAGGGGTAGTCGGTTGTTTCAGCTTCGATAAGGTCCCGGTCTTTAATACGGAAATATATACCCAGTGCAATTTCGGACAGTACAAGAGTAATGCATGTAATTATAAGGATCTGCTTGATACGCAGCCAAACCAGATGCCGTTTTTTTTCAGGCATTGGATATTTCATCAAGTAAAGCACTTTTACTGATAGGAACTACGCCTGATCGTTCGCATACGATACCTCCTGCAAGATTCGATATTTTTGCAGTATTGTAAATATCAAGACCTGACGCAAGGCATAGAGTAGCAGTGCTGATAACCGTGTCTCCTGCACCCGAAACATCTGAAATATCGCGATGCTCGGCTTCGATATGATAAAAATTTTGTCCGTCGCCAATAAAAACTCCCAATTCCGACAAGGTTATGAAAATAATGCGTATTTGATGTGCTTGCATGAACTTGATAGCATATTGCCGTATCGAATCAAAATCGCTTTTTTCGATATTGCATTTTAATCCATCGCAAAATTCCTTGAAATTGGGTTTGAAAAGTGTAACATTATAATACTTGTCGAAATTGCGTTTTTTAGGATCAACAGCAGTAATAATGTTGTTTTCTTCTGCCAGTTGTGTAACTTTCGCTATCAGCGACGGGGTGATAACTCCCTTGTCGTAATCTTCAAAAATAATGGCGTTGGGTTTATATTCAGCAACTATTTTTTGTACTCGGGCAAATAAAGCTTCGGTAATTGAATCGCTAATGGGATTTGATACTTCGTCGTCAACCCTCAGTAAATGTTGATTGTTACTTATAACACGACTCTTTACTGTTGTTTTTCTGGAAGAATCGTAAATAATACCTGCGTCGTTCAGATTATTTTGTTTAAGTAGCTGACTAAAAATGTTTCCTTTTTCATCGGTGCCAACTACCGAACATAAGATTGGTACAGCACCTAGTTCAGAGATATTCAGTGCAACATTGGCAGCGCCGCCCAACCTGTTCTCACGATGGGTAACCGAAACCACAGGTATTGGTGCTTCGGGCGATATTCGGTCGACTTT
>JAGOLH010000062.1 GCA_017994175.1 Bacteroidales bacterium
ATCAATCCGAATTCTGATTAGCGATGTTTCGTCTTCGAAATGCTCACTCATTCTGGTGTAATTCGTCTGCCCAATGCCGGCTTTCATTAATAAAGCCATGCATAACAAAGCAAAGAGCTTTTTCATAGTCCATATAATTTACAATGCAATTTACGAAATTAGAATTGAATTTCAAAAGTCTTTCACCAAAAGTCCTCGTTTGCAACGAGGACTTAATTATCGGTGCATTTTTATGCACTGTATTCATCGCATTGCAAATGCCAAGTGTAAACCCGACCTCGTTGCAAACGAGGTCGAGGTGTAGTTATATTAGTAGAAAAATGTACATTTCTTTCTATCTTTATCCAAAATTTTATCGTCATGCCTGTACTTGTCGAAGTATGTCTTGAGTCGGTTCAATCTGCTGTAATTGCCGAAAAAGCAGGTGCCCACCGGATAGAGTTGTGTTCAGCCCTCGACCTGGGTGGCATCACGCCATCGCAGGGACTGATTCGTTCGGTATGTGAGGCAGTGTCAATTCCGGTATTTGTGCTGATACGTCCGCGTCAGGGAGATTTTATCTATAACAGCACTGAACTTTCGCTGATGAATCGCGATATCGAGCTGGCCATCGAAGCCGGCGCCAAGGGAATCGTTTCGGGTGTCCTCGATGCCACAGGCTGTGTAGATAGTAAAGCCACGCAACAACTTATCCGGGCCAGCGGAGGATTACCCTTTACATTTCACCGCGCATTCGATCGCACAAACAACCCAATGTCGGCCCTATCGGCTATTATCGAGGCAGGGGCAGACAGAATACTCACATCGGGACAGGCGTCCAACGTAAAAGAGGGAAGTGAGCTGATTCGTTCGCTCATCGAAAAGGCTGCAAACCAGATTATCATAATGCCCGGAGGCGGCCTGAGACCAGAAAATGTCAACTGCATCCTTCAGACCGGGGCTAACGAAATTCATCTTTCGGCACGAGCTCCGGTGCACAACTCCACAAATCAAATTGTAAACTCAGTAAATTTCAACCAAAACAGCACAGGAGAAAACCTGCACTACGAAACTTCTGAAATAATCCTAAAACAACTGTTTGAAAAAATAAACAAATTTTAGCAAGCATGAAAAAATTACTGCTAATTGTTGTAGCAACACTATTCGTGTTCGTTTCGTGCAACAAACGAAATAATGCCATCGACGAGGCTTATTATCAACAGGTAGAATCCGATTTCAACGAGGTAAAAAAGCGCACTACAAATCGCAGCGATGCACTGTTTAAAGTTTTCGACAAACAACTCAGCGACGATGAAAGCCGTTACTTGAAGTTTCTTTACGCATATATGCCAATGTCGGATTTAGCCGACCTCGATGGTGAGTTCTTTTTGGCTCAGGTTCGCACATCACTCGAAGCTAAAAACTATTTTTCGTGGGGCAAAGATATTCCAGACGATATCTTCAGGCACTTTGTTTTGCCATACCGCGTAAATAACGAATATCCCGATTCGGCAAGGCAGGTTTTTTACCGAGAATTGAAGCCTCGAATCGAAAATTTGAATATGTACGATGCAGCACTTGGGGTTAACCACTGGTGTCACGAAAAAGTATGTTATCGTGGAACCGACGAAAGAACGATTTCGCCACTGGATGCTTACAAATCGGGATTTGGGCGCTGCGGAGAGGAATCGACTTTTGCTGTTACTGCCCTTAGGTCAGTGGGAATTCCTGCACGCCAGGTTTACACTCCGCGCTGGGCTCATTGCGACGACAATCATGCATGGGTTGAAGTTTGGGTCGATGGCAAATGGTATTTTATGGGTGCCTGCGAACCCGAGGCCGGTCTCAACCGGGGTTGGTTCGAAGCTCCGGCTACCCGTGCCATGCTGGTGCATACCCGTGTTTTTGGCAAGTTCACCGAAACGGGAAATCAGATGATAACCAAAAAGAAATATTCCATTATCAATGTGATTGACACCTACATCAAACCGGTGCAATATGTTGTTTTGGTAAAAGACCCGTCCGGAGCAGTTGTTGAAAATGCTGAAGTCCAATTCGGGCTTTACAATTATGCCGAATTTTATCCTATCGCCAGCCTCAAAACCAATGCGAAGGGATTATGCAGCCTGAACACCAACCACGGCACACTGCTGGTTTCGGCAACAAACAACAATCAGGTGGCCTATAGTGCTTTTAGGGTAAATGAAGGAAAAAGCGGAGATACCTTAGTGTTGAATCTGGCTCCATTTACCCCCGTTGAATTTGAAGAAAATATCGATATAATCGTTCCGGTGGAGTCGGCTACCGCCCAACACAACACCGACGATGACGCCCACAACCAATGCCGGATAAAGCAGGAAGATTCTCTGAGAAATGCCTTTGCCGCAACATTCCCCGACGACAAACTGATTTTTGTATTCGCCGAAACACGCGACCTGAATTCAATGTTCATAGGCGATCACATTAAAATGAGCTGCGGCAATTACACCGAAATCATGGACTTCATCGATAAAGCAGCCTCCTCCGATAAAGAAAAATGCCTTCAAATGCTGGGGATACTCAACGAAAAAGACCATCGCGATGCCAGCAGCAATGTATTGCTTGACCATTTCAATCATTCAACCAACTACGGTTACAGCGACGATATTTATATAAACTACGTATTAAACCCACGCATTTCGACCGAAAAAATGAAGGCCTACCGAAGCTATCTGCAAGCTCAATTTAGCCAGGGATTTGCCGATTCGTGCCGGAGCAATCCCTGCCTGGTGGCTGACATGGTAAAAAAACAGATTGCCATTGCTGATGAGTGGAATTACTACGGTGTTGCAATAACTCCGGTGGGCGTACATTCAATCAAAATTGCTGATAAGCGTAGCCGGAACATCTATTTTGTGGCGGTGTGCCGGAGTTTTGGCATAGCCGCCCGGCTGAATCCTGTGACCTACATTCCGGAATATTACTTCAATAACAATTGGAAAGAAGTACGCTTCGATGCACCCGATGAAACCATCGTTGACAAATCGGCATCACTGGTTCTGAAATCAGAAAACAAGGCATTGAAGTATTATGCAGATTTCACCATTGCACAATACGAAAACGGATTGTTTACTACGCTTGATTATGGCTGGGATACTCCATTATCAGAGCTGTCGATGCCATTAAAACTTCGTCCCGGTTACTACATGCTTATGTCGGGCAAGCGCATGCAAAACGGTGATGTGCTGGTATGGCGTAAATTTTTCAGTGTGGAGGCCGGCAAAACCCTGAGTATGGACATTATTGTTCGTAACGAAATAAATAAAAACAAGGTGATTGGTAAAATTGCCAACTTCAGCAAAATTGCCGGGGCAAAACAAGCTGACTATTATCTCACAGTCTGGATCGACACCGGAAAGGAGCCCGGCAAGCATATTTTGCAGGAATTAGCCGATAACCGCAACAGTTTCGACAATGCCCCGTTAGCGATTAACCTGCAATGTGTTAACAGCTATAAATCCGACGCGAATATTGGGAAATACAGCCTTCCTGCCTCGTGTACATTTACGCAGATTTCGCCCAATCCTGATTTTTCAATCATTGCTCTTGATAAACCGGCAACAAAATCCGAACTTCCGGTGGTGGCACTATGCAATGCCAAAGGTGAAATATTATACTATCAGAGCGGATATAAAGTAGGCATGGCAAATCAGATACTGAACCTGATTTCGGGAAAATAAACCCGAAAATTCCTTATTTTGTGCCCGAAAACCGGAGCTTTACACCCAAGTTAAACCAGGGTTCTCCGTCAATCTGGGTCAGTGCATCATCAAGGTTTTGAATATCCTGCCCAAGGATATTATATACATTGAAAAATACTTCGTAGCGCTTGTCGTACTGCAACGAAATGCCTGCATCGAGTTTCTGGTAATCGGCTAACTCAGTAATTAAGCCATTGGGATCATCAGAACTTGCTCCTGTGGAAGGCTTCCAGTTCCACGCACTTCGTCCGTGCACAGCCTTTACACTGATGTATTCTTCGATGCTGAGTTTTTTAGATACATGCTGAACTCCAAACAGACGTATGCCAGCCGAACTTCCCGGTTGATACGGTAATTGCTGGCTTGCATCGGTGTGTGTGTTTTGCGAATAGGTATAATTTAAAAACACACCATAATTGCTCATGAACTGCCAACGAAGACTGAACTCCCCTGTTGCTATATTAGCCTTGAGAATGTTCTGTCGCATCCATACATTTACCGCCGGGTTTTGCTCCCACGGGCCGGCATAAACCGGAACAATCATATTATCGATAATACTATAAAAGCCGGTAATTCCGGCTACCAGTTTATCGGCATGGTTCCATTCCACACCAAGCGAAAAATTGGTGTTATACTCGGGTTTTAAATCGGGGTTACCAAAACGATAGGCTGTTCCTCCATGCCCATAACCCAATTCATACAATTCCATCAGGCCGGGCGCGTGAAATCCCCTGCCAGCCACAGCACGCAGACGAATACTTTGAATCGGGCTGTATAACAGGGATAGTTTGGGACTGATAACCCCGGCAACATGCTGCACCTTGTCGTAACGAAGCGAAGCCTGTGCTATCAGGGTTTCGTTAAAACGGTGTTCATCCTGAATGTAAAAACCAAAATCGTTGCGACTATGCCCCGACACGGAGGTTCGGGCAAAATAACTAGCTGAGAAATCAGTTCCTGCAACCAGGTGATTCTTTTCTGAAATGGTGTAATTTATCCACAATTCCGGCCGCAATAAACGGTTCTGTTCATTGTTCGTTTTGCTGTACCAGTTCGTGTAAGCCAATTTTGCATTAACAACAGCACGACTTCCTATCCGATAACTCAAGCCTGCATCGGGCATAAACAAATGGCTGGGGTTAATCAGATTTTGCCACAACATGTTGGTCTTGGTTAATCTGCTACTGAGATAGAGTTCAAGTTTATCGGTTGGTCTGAATGCAATGCGTTGAATGCTGCTCAGGTGGGAATAGGCCATTTTGCCGACACGGCTCGTGGGCAGCAGTAATGGCAGTCCATCAGATTCATTCCAGTCGGTGAGTGAATATACCTTCACGTTTTTGTTGACCGGAATTTGCAAGGATAATCCGCCATGATAAGAGTTATAACTACCTCCATCGGCATACAGCAAGGCTTCGGTATCGGAAGATGCACTTTTTGTAATGATGTTTACCACACCGGCCATTGCATCGCTGCCATATTGCGCCGAAGCGGCTCCAGTAATAACCTCGATGCGCTCGATACTTTCGGTGGGTATCAGGTCGAGGTTCTGTCCGGTATGCACATGGTCAGACAACACCCTGTTGCCATCGACCAGTACCAGCGTATATTGTGCGGGATATCCGTTTAAACTGGCCGTTGACCGTTTCGGTTGTCCTGACCCGGTTCCGGTTTCGATGTTTACACCGGCAATATGCTGCAATATTTCGCCGGTTGAGCCGTAATTAAATTTATCGATTTCGGCACGGCTTACAACCCTGATAATTTCGGGGCAATTTTTTAACAGGTTTGATTGCTTCGCTGCGACTACTTCAACTTCATCAATGTAAATAATATTATTGTTCTGAGCGTGCAGCAACAACGAGCCAAGTAATAGCGCAAACAATCCCAAAAGTGCTTTCATGTTTTTTTTTCAAAATTAGAAAACATTCGGGTCAATAATGTAAAATTATTTGAGACTTAAATTTACCAATTATTAATCTAAAGAACCCCAGAAAGATATCTGTAAGCCTGATTGCACAATCAGAAACTCAGACAAGTTTTCTGTCTGAAAAAATGACTTATCCTGGCTCCTATTGTGTTGAGCAACTACATTATAGCTTTGTACTACCTCATATAGGGATATTCAAAATCGGTTGCAGGCAAAAATGTTTCCTTAATTGTACGCGGACTTGTCCACCGCAGCAAATTCAAATGCCCCCCGGCCTTATCGTTGGTACCCGAACCCCGCGATCCGCCAAACGGCTGAAGCCCAACCATAGCGCCCGTGGGTTTGTCGTTTACATAGAAATTACCTGCTGCGTAGCGTAAGGTCTGACAAGCCTGCACCATGGCGTATTTGTCGTTAGCAAAAATGGCGCCTGTAAGTGCATACGGACTGGTTTGGTCGCACAGCTTCAGGGTTTCACTGTATTTCGAATCCTCATAAACGTAAATAGTCATAACCGGGCCGAAAATTTCTTCCTGCATGGTTCTAAATTTCGGATTGGAGGTAACTATCACCGTGGGCTCAATAAAATAACCCACTGATTTATCGCCTGCACCACCTGCAATTATTTCGCATTCCGGTGAAGATTTGGCGTAGTTGATATAACCCATAATTGAGTCGTAAGCTTTCTCGTCGATTACTGCATTCATAAAATGCGAAAAGTCGTTCACATCACCCACCGTCACTTCTTTCAGCATCGAAACAATGTGATTCTTTACCTCCGGCCAAAGAGATACAGGAATATAAGCCCTGGATGCCGCCGAACATTTTTGTCCCTGATACTCAAAAGCCCCCCGCACAATGGCAGTAGCCACTTCGCGCGGGTTTGCCGAATTATGTACCATAACAAAGTCTTTGCCTCCGGTTTCGCCCACGAGTTTCGGATACGATGTATATCCTTCGATATTTTGCGAAACCTGTTTCCACAAACTGTTGAAGGTAGCATTAGAACCTGTAAAGTGGATTCCGGCCAGATCTTTATGTGCCAGAATTACTTTGCTCAGCACCGATCCCTCGCCTGGAATGAAATTAATTACACCATCGGGTAAACCGGCTTCCTTAAAAATCTGCATCAGATAATAATTCGATAGTAAGGCAGTGGTTGCGGGTTTCCACACGGTTGTGTTGCCCAACAGAGCCACCGACATATTCAGGTTAGATGCTATAGCCGTAAAATTAAAAGGTGTTATGGTGTACACAAACCCCTCGAGCGGTCTGTATTCCAACCTGTTCAACTGATCAAAATTCGATTTTGGCTGTTCATGATAAATGCGGCTGGCAAAATAGACATTATAGCGCAAGTAGTCAATCACCTCACAGGCAGCGTCAATTTCGGCCTGCATAACGCTCTTTCCCTGACCCAGCATGGTGGCTGCGTTTATAACGTAACGATATTTTTTCGATAAAAGTTCGGCGGCACGTAACATAATCGATGCCCTTTCAACCCATGAGATTGCCTGCCATTGCTCCTTTGCCTTTAGGGCACTTTCGATTGCCATTTTTGCCTCGGCTTCGCCTGCCTTATGGTAGATTGCGATTACTTTTTGATGCTTATGCGGCATTACCACTGTACCGGTATTTCCGGTCTTAATTTCTTCCCCACCAATTATTAATGGTATCTCAAGCACTTTGTTTTCCTGACGCTCCAGCTCCTTAAGCATTTCCTCACGCTCTACACTGCCTTTTTCATACAAAAAAATCTTTTCGTTTACAGGACTTTCAAATGAGAATATTGCATTGTTCATAGTTTGTAAATATTTGAGTAAATAAAAATTTCGAGTTGCAATAATATGCATTTCGTATCATTTATACAATGACTTTTAGCATAACAGCATTTATGCACTTCTTGTTTATATTGAACAGATTAATCCTTTGCTCCGAAATAAGTCGAACAATTTTCAAAATCAATACAACTAATTATTAATCAATTATATAGATTATTAACACATCGAGTATCCCGAAAGAAAAACATTTTAAAACAAAACAGCATTTTCACTATTTCTGATAGTATCGAAAACGAATGGCAGCCATACCGTATATAGTTCCGGGTAGGCAGCCAGATTGATTTTCAACATATCGGGAAAAATCCATGTAAATGAATCGGCTTCATCAGGGTGCATTTCAGGGACACCTTCCCATATACCAACATATACATGATCAATTTCGTTTTCGGTAAAACCATTTCTGAAAACCGATGAATATGCGAATTTCCCGACGTAAACAGGTTTACAGTCAATCCCCATTTCAAGCATCAAGCGCTGCCGGACTGCTGTTTCCATTTCGAAATTTTCGGGAAGGTGGCTGCAACATGTATTTGACCACAATCCGGCGGAATGATATTTACGCAACGCACGTTTTTGCAATAAAAAGCCTTTTTCAGGGTGTATTATTTGTACCGAAAAAGCTCTGTGCAGCAGGCCTCTCCGATGTACATCGAATTTTTCACCATATCCGGTAATTTCATCATTTTCGTTTACCAGTGCTATTTTTTGAATTTCAATCACGCTGCAGTGCTTTTTTATAAGTATAAGTACATCTTTTTACCGCAAACTCATGCTCAACAATTGGTTTAATTCCGCCATTTCCGTTCCAGGTGTTTACATAGTCGCCTTTCTCATCATATTTCCTTTGCTGAAGCATGGGGTTAAACACACGAAAATAGGGCGCAGCATCGCAACCACTTCCCGACGACCATTGCCATCCTCCATTGTTGCTGGCAGTTTCGAAATCGATCAGTTTCGAAGCAAAATACGTTTCTCCCCAACGCCAATCAACCAACAAATGCTTACACAAAAACGAAGCCGTTATCATTCTGCACCGGTTGTGCATCCAGCCTGTCGCGTTCAACTGATGCATGGCTGCATCCACCATCGGGTATCCGGTTTCTCCATTGCACCAGCGTTCAAATTCGGACTCCTTGTTCAACCATTCAATACCCTCATAGGCAGGTTTAAAAGCACTGAATTCGCAATGCGGAAAATAAAACAGTATCATTTGATAGAAATCGCGCCATATCAACTCATTTAAAAAGACGCTGTTATGCTGCTGCGCATACAATGCCAGTTTCCGGATACTGATAGTTCCAAAACGCAGTGCAGCCGACAAACGCGAAGTTCCGTCGATAGCAGGGTTATCGCGGGTTAAATGATAGCTTTCAATGATTTCGTTTCGAATGTTGCATTGGGCTATTTCTGTGCCCAAATCTATAAAACCCAATTGCTGTATTGTTGGTAATGGAACGGGGTTAACGGGCAACAATGCTTCCTGTGCTATGCTTTCCGATGGAAATGTTTTAATCGGGCAACTATGCAGAAATTCTCTCCATTTTTTCGAATACGGGGTAAAAACTGTATACGGGGTTTCATCGTTTTTAAGCACCTGGTCAGGACGCAAAATTACATGGTCATGAAACGGATAACTTTGAATACCTCTCGACATTAAAAAAGAAGAGATTTCTCGATCGCGGTAAATACTGTATCGCTCATAATCGACACTATAATATACCGCATTTACCGAATATTCCGAAAGAATTTTTTGCCATACCTCAATAGGTTTTCCATGAAAAACAATAAGATCAGAACCCAGTAGCTGTAATTTTAATTTCAGATTGGTTAATGCCTTCAGTATAAAAGTCACCCGTCTATCAGGTCCTGAAACGAGACTTTCAAGAATCTGAGTATCGAAAATAAAAATGCACAGCACCTTGTACCCGCAATTCATAGCGTTATATAAACTGCAGTTATCGTCGATTCGTAAATCTCTCCGAAACCAGACGATGTTTAGCGGGGTCGAATTCATGAATTAGTATTATCCTGTTGAAGATACATGTTTTTTGCATAAGTTTACACCATGTTAGAAAATTTTATCGACATACACACTCACAAGGCACTGGGAGAACATGCCATCATAAACCTGTTTCACAACCAAATACCTACTGATTCTCGGCGCTTTTCAATGGCGCTTCATCCCTGGCATATCGAAACCCTGAGCTTTGAAAGTCAACTCTGTAAATTAGAACACCATCTTCAATCAGATCGCGTAATTGCGATTGGAGAATGCGGACTTGATGCTTTTGCTATTGCACCTCAGGATATTCAGGAAGAAGTTTTCCGGTGGCATATCAGGCAGTCAGAAGAACTCGGGAAGCCCCTGATCATTCATTGCGTAAAATCGTTTAACCGTTTGATAGAGATTAAAAAAGAGCTTTCGCCTTCTCAAGCCTGGATTATTCATGGATTCTGTTCCGGGAACGGGGTACTGCAGCAATTGCTGCATCACGGGTTTTTCATCTCCATAGGAACCGTATTGCTTACAGAACAGTTCAAATTAAAAGCATACCTAAAAAAAATCCCCGTTTCGCGATTGTTTTTCGAAAGCGATGAAAGCAACACCCGGGTCAGAGAATTGTATCAGTTTGCTTCAGGATTTCTGAATGTACCGATTGATGAATTAATTTCAACAATTTCTGATAATTTTGCAAACGTCTTTAAAATTTCGTCGCGTGAACTGGAATGAGCGAACCATATTGTTACTGGGAAGTGAAAAAGTGAAAGTACTTGAAAATTCCCACGTACTGGTTGCCGGACTCGGCGGCGTAGGAGCCTATGTTGCTGAAATGCTCTGCCGCGCAGGAGTGGGGAAACTCAGTCTGATAGATGCCGATGTGGTAAACCCTTCAAACCTCAACCGTCAGCTGATTGCTCTCAGAAGCAACATTGGCAAAGCGAAACCAACAGTAATGGAGCAGCGCCTGAAAGAAATTAATCCGGATATTGAACTCTTGATTTCGGAAGTATTTCTGAAAGATGAAAAAATTGATGAGGCACTTTCAATTCCTTACGATTTTGTGGCTGATGCCATCGATACACTGTCGCCAAAAATTAATTTCATCAAAACCTGCCTCGAAAACAAACTCCCTCTTATAAGTTCAATGGGAGCCGGTGGTAAAACTGATCCCGAAAAAGTGAAGATAGACGATATCTCGAAATCGTATAACTGCAATCTTGCCCGAATTTTACGAAAACGTCTGCATCGTTTGGGTATCAGAGAGGGTTTCAGGGTAGTCTATTCAAGCGAGAAAGCCGACAAGTCTTCGGTCATCGAAGAGGAAAGCCTCAATAAGAAATCGAATGTGGGAACAATTTCTTACATGCCCGCCATTTTTGGTTGTTTTATGGCAGCAGAGATCATTCGGTCGCTTACGGAAAAACCGGAATAATAGCAATGTTTTTTACTTTTTTATAAACAGGAACCGGCCATCGTCTTTACACCCGCCATACATACAAAACAAGGGTATCGAAATGGCTCCGGCTTTCATAATGCCGTTGCGTATTTCCTGCTGCAAATAGTAGCTATCGTTTATAGGGAATAAATTTTTCGATAAGAAATTGATGATGACAGCAGCAAAAGGAGAATGACTCTGCGTACCATCGGAGGCAATCTGATCGTTGGAAGAGCCAATAAATATTTTTGTTTCCTGGTTAAGAAAGTTTTTATACACGATGCTTTTTTCCGAAAATTTTTCATTGAATATGATATTCGTTTGTGGGATTTCGATGGCATTGGGTTTCACACACAATTCTTCATCGAACATGGTACCACTGTGACAGATATCGAGAAGTATCAGGCTATTCGTGCAATCGAGCTGCCCCACAAAACGTTTAAGACTCGACAGTAGAAATGTATTTGAAAGGAAATTCCCGTCAAAATCGCTGTCTTTGAATATCAGGCAACCTTCGTCAAGCTCATTCTTTTCGCCATGCGACGAAATATACAGCAAGAACTGGCTACCTTCATCAAAAGTATATTTGCTTCTTATTTCCTTAAGTTTGATTTTAAAATCACTACAGGTCGGGTTCTCGAGATATACAATTTGTGTAAAATAGTTTGCGCCAAGCAAATCTTTTATTTCCCTCGAGTCAGAAACAGCATTGTTCAGTTTGTTAAAGTTATCGAAATTGTTGCAACCCATAATAAAGCATAAAGTTTCTCCCTTTCTTATATGCATCTTTGAGTCGTTTTCAAGAGAATCGTTCTGGTAATTAATCGTGATACTCTTTGTGACTTCATCCACAATCAGCGATTTATACAGCTCTTTTTCCGAAAAATATTCAAGTTCCATTCGCTTTTCACCAATTGAATCGGAAAAAAAGTACAGGCTCTGCAGAAAATGTGTGCTGCTACGATGCGAACTTGAGAACACATCCGACAGCCTGATTCCTTTATTTTTCACATACGACATGGTGAACAAACCTCCACCATAGGATGCTGCTTCAAAAGCCATAGGTGTTGATAACACAATTCTGTTCAACTGACTGATGGCACTCTCGTCGGGCCGGTTTACAAAAAAGCGTTGCAACTGACCTATAAATTTATCCCCATAGCTGATGTCGAGGTAATACAACTGATTAACTGCATAAATCGACTGCGACCAGCCGAATAACTCCTCCGATGTAATTTCTTCTGAATTTCCAAGAACAATAGATCCATATTTGCCATAGGCTGCTGCATAAAAAATTAAAATATCTCCTGCCTGCGCTTTCGTACTGATTTCGAGAAAGGCATTCCTGATGCTTTCTTTTGTTGCCTCCTTGCCTAACAGCAGGTATGAACCGGCAATTACCAGCGAGCTGTCAGTTTTTGCCCTGTTTATAAAAGCAGCTGCATCTGACTCACAATACAACAACTTTGAAAATTCCTGAGAATTATACTCATTAATACCAACAGAAATAATAAAAGTTAATGCTGGGCTTTTCATGGCAGGACTGGCACCCCCATAAACCGGATTGCAAAGCATCAGGAACAACGAAATCGTGCAACAGGTGAATAAACTAATTTTCTTGATCATATCTCATGGTTGAATCATTATTCAAAGATAATGAATTCTATGCACACATCAATGTGTCGAAGCATAGTTGCCCATAAGAGGTAAGAGCAATTTTTCTATTGAACAGTGGGTTCCATTTAAGTTTGGCTCTGAATCAATCTATCAGCAATATTTCAGCCCTTTCAGCAATTTCATTTTCAAGGTAAAGAATTTCTTTCCACGATTGGGGTATTTCGGAATAGCCATAGTATGCACCGGCAATCTGACCGGTAACTGCACCAACGGTGTCGGAATCGTTGCCCAAATTTACTGCTTTAAGCAAACAATCCCTGAAATTATCGGTTCCAGCAAATGCCCATAGTGCCGATTCAAGGGTTGCAATGCAATATCCGCTCGAATTTATCTGCGCTTCGTTTTTATGAATATACGAGCCGTTCAGAATATAAGAGATATTTGGCAGCATATCTGGTATTTTTTTCTGAGCACCTTGAATAAATTCAGCCGAGAAAATGAAATTCTTATCTTTATCATGCAGAAAAGCCTGAAGATACAGCCCCAGCAACATACACGACTGCACTGCCTCAGGAGCGGCATGGGTAGTTTTCGAACTCAATGCGGCATACTCCATTAGCAAATCTGTATCGTTGTGGTATTTAATAGCAACCGGAGCAAGGCGCATGATGGAGCCATTTCCGGCAGTATTCGGGTTTTCGCTTCCACAATACACTTCTCCGGTCTTTTCAAAAGTCCGCAGTGCATTTCTGGTGGTTAAACCAATATCGAAGCAGCCTCTCTCCGAACTGTTATATCCATTCCGATACCAGTCGAGGTATTTTTCCATCTGGTCATGTGCATCAAATCCACCCTTCTCTATCAGGCTATCAGCCAGACATAGGGCCATCGAAGTATCGTCAGTCCATTTGCCAGCCTGCAATGAAAAAGGACCTCCGCCAATAATATTGCTAATAGGCTCAAAACTTCCTCTGGCAGTAAACTCCAGTGTAACGCCCAGTGCATCGCCTATTGCAAGACCCACAAGCATCCCTTTTCCCTTTTCATTCAGCATTGATGAAAATTTTTGTAAAATTACAAACATATTTTAGGTTATTCCGAAGCATCACATATTTTACAACATGCTGTATATAACAATCGCCTGATTGTTCAATTCTGTGTATAGACCAAAACATGAGCTTAAAACAATCAATATTATTAATAATAATTATCTTTTTTGTAGCAAACTATTCTAATGCACAATATAGTAGAATGTATGATTTACAAAATAAGCAGATTACACAAGATTCATTACATCTTGACAGTATAGTAAGAATTAATTTTAGTTACATTCCTTGGGACATTCATGATTACGGAGCTTTCACAGAAAATGAGATTCGATATTTTCAAGGAAAAACCAGTTATTTTAGTATAGTGAATCAAGATAGCATAAAATATTTTGTCAATTCTTTCAATATTCTAAATTTAAGTATTTTTGAAAAAGAGAACAATAAAAAAAAGAGAAAACCAGAAGCACAAATTCTTTTTGATCCAAGAATGGTCATTGATTTTATATATAAATCAGGAAGAATTGAAACCTTATTGCTTGATAGAAATGGAAATATATATTACGATGCAAATAAGTACTTTACAAACATAAAGTTTAATGTAATAGTCATAGAAACTGTTCCACCGGCAGAACGTAAATGGTGGGAGCCACCATTTACAAAACCAGAAGAAGATGAGTAGAGATGTGCTTAATCTCGAAGCAAAATGTTATGATAGTGATGCGAGTATTTGGTTGAGTTTTGACCCGATGGCAGACCAAAGAAGCTGGGTTAGTCCGTATAGTTATTGTCAGAATAGCCCGGTTATGAGGGTGGATCCCAACTAATCTTAGTGCCGAAAACTTTCGGGACTGCGATTAGGAGAAAGCAATCGAAGTATTAAACGCATCAGCAATTTTTTAAAACATCATGAAAAACTTAATCAGTAATAATTTTGTAATTTTAACATTTTAAACAATTTCAATTGCATTAAAAGAGAAATGAAAGAAATAAAATCAAACATAATTGGGAGTTTGGTATTTAAAGACGTTTGTCAACTAATTGAACAAACAAAATCAGGTATAGCCAGGGTAGTTAATTCAGAAATAACAATGCTTTATTGGTATATCGGAGGTCGTATCAATGCTGAAATTCTTGAAAACAAGCGGGCAGAATATGGGAAACAAATTGTGTCGCAACTTGCGACATTATTAACTCAGAACTATGGAAAAGAGTTTGAAATTAGGAATTTAAGAAGAATGATTCAATTTTCAATTCTTTTCTCGAATAAAGAAAAAGTGTCGCAGGCTGCGACAAAATTGACTTGGTCGCATTTTATCGAATTGTTAACAATAAAAGATGATTTGCAACGAGAGTTTTATCTCTTAATGGCAATTCACGAAGGCTGGGGGCGCGACACATTGCGAAAACAAATTGCATCAATGCTTTTTGAACGAACTGCAATTAGTGGTAAACCCGAAGATTTTATTAAAAAGGAATTGTCTGATTTGAGTGAAAATAATAAGATTTCGCCGGAACTTGTTTTTAAAAGTCCATATTTTTTAAACTTTACAGGATTAAAAGGATACTTTTCGGAAAAAACTCTTGAAGACATTTTAGTCGGGGAGTTAGAACGATTTATTTTGGAGTTGGGAAGTGGTTTTTCGTTTGTCGAACGTCAGAAACGCATGATCATTGATGGCGAAGACTTTTATTTAGATTTGCTCTTTTATCATCGAAAATTAAAAAGACTTATTGCGATTGAATTAAAAATTACAAAATTTAAAGCAGCTTATAAAGGTCAAATGGAGCTTTATCTTGAATGGTTAAACAAGTATGAACGACAAGATGGTGAAGAAAGTCCGCTTGGATTAATTCTTTGTACAAACGGTGGAACCGAACAAATTGAGCTGCTTAAACTTGATGAAGCCGGTATTAAAGTAGCTCAATATTATACTGAATTACCTGATAAAAAGCTTCTGGAGGAGCAATTACGAAAATCAATTGAAGTTGCAAAAATGCGAATGAGTGAAAATCAATAAACTCGAATAGAAAATGCTACACGAAATTTGCAATATCAGTTGTTATGTTTATGATGTTTTACGTCATCGTGTAAATTGCGCAACCTCATTTAGAACTAACATTGTGGGCCGCG
The DNA here is from genome assembly GCA_017994175.1 of Bacteroidales bacterium. GTDB lineage: Bacteria > Bacteroidota > Bacteroidia > Bacteroidales > ML635J-15 > JAGOEF01. The sequence goes on from JAGOLH010000062.1 coordinate 15,725, forward strand.
CTTACCAGCATTTACAGTATTTCCCCTTCGGCGAACTGTTTGTGAGCCAGCGCAACACCTCGTTCGATTCACGCTATAAGTTCTCTGCTAAAGAGTTGGATAATGAAACCAACTACACTTATTTTGGTGCGAGGTATTATGATAGCGATTTGAGTAACTGGCTAAGTGTTGACCCGATGGCATGCGATTATCCAAGTTTTAGTCCCTATATGTATTGTGCCGGTAATCCCTTAAGATTTGTTGATCCAGATGGTGAAAAAATATACATCATTGATCCAGCAACTGGAGAAAAACATTTATACATACCTGGTCAAACTATATTAAACTCAAAAGAGGGAAGTTATGTTTATAAAGTTGCTTATACTTTGGATGGGATTTCATCGTCAGGTCGCGACAAATATCAAATAGTAAGAACTTTAGCTAATGACCAAACATCTATTACTATAAATGAAACGGAATGGAATAATCCAGTAGGCGGTGTTTTAAACTCTTCAGGTGGGGTTATACCATGGAGTCCAGAGGGTGGTACTGTTATTTCATTCCTCAGGAGACAAATTCCAGCTATAGTTTTATTGCACGAATTAGCACATATATTCTATGATAGATATGATCCGACTGGTGAAATTGCAAGTCAACCAAGCATTTATGATGTTGATTATTTAGAGGAATCAATAGATTATCTCAAGAACGAGTCTGAAAAAACTGGGAAATTTGAAGGTTATGATCATGTTTGGATTCTAAATAATGTTGAAGCTCCTATGAAAGGAGCTAGAAGAAGAGGACATGAATTTAAAGGATATTATAAAGCAAAAGATTCATTTTCTTTAAGAGGTAAAAAAGAAAAAAGCTCTTCAACACCGAGTTTCTAAAAATTATATTTATGTCAAGATTATTTTTATTATTAGTTTCTATTCTGACTTTTACTCAGAGTGCATTTACTCAAGAAAATAATGTGCTTAAGATTAAAGATTTAGAATTAAAAAAGGATACAATTATTTGTATAAATTTCTTTTATGTGCCATGGGAATTAAAACCCTATGGTCGCATTGGTGAGACTAACGTAAGAGACTACAATGGGTTATCATCATATTTTAAAATTGATAATATTGAGGTTATTCAAGAATTCGAAGAAACTTTGAGTGCTCTAAATTTTAAATACATTGAGAAAGTTAAAAAGAAATCAAAAATGGATGTTAGGATGGTTATTGATTTTCAATATAAATCTGGTAAAACAAAAACAATACTAATTAACCCAGATGGGCTAATTAAATATAATGGAAACTATTTTTGGGGGAATTATTACTTTTTAAAAAAGATTTTAGAATATGTTCCTGAAGCCGAATATAAAATATGAACTTGAAATCAGAACTCGATAATGAGACTAATTATACCTATTTCGGTGCAAGGTATTACGATAGCGATTTGAGTAGCTGGCTGAGTGTTGACCCGATGAGTGATAAGTATCCGAGCTTGTCTCCGTATACGTATTGTGCAAATAATCCGATTAATCTTGTTGATACTGATGGAAGGAAAATTGTTCCTACTAACTCAGAAG
>JAGOLH010000063.1 GCA_017994175.1 Bacteroidales bacterium
GCAGCGGCCAATATGTTGTCGTACCGCAGCGGTCCCGAAGAACAACGGGCACTTGCAGTATTGGCACGCAGCACGGGCACCCACTTTTTGTTTGCCAGCACCGCCGACCAGTTGGCAAAAGAAATCCCGCAGATAGGGCACGGAGTGTTCACCTACGCCATTTTGCAGGCAATGACCGGAGGCGAAGGGTATTTCAAAAGCGATGCAGGTGTGAGTGTGAAAGACATCTCGAACTACACCGAGCGCAAGGTTCCCGATATATCGCAGACCTATATCCCCGGCGGTGTGCCACAGTACCCCACGGCTTACAGCTACGGGCAGGATTTTCCGCTGGTTTTGGCATCGCAAACACCCGGAGTTACAAAACTGAAAGGGAAGTATGATGATTACAGTATTGAGCAGTTGCAGGAGTTGAAAGCAAAGGCGATTGAGGAGGAGGATTTCCTGAAGGCAAACGAAATAAAAACAGAAATCGAAAAGAGAAATAAAAATTGACTTTTCTTTAGAATAATAATGCCAAACAAAAAACTCCGGTTCAACACCGGAGTTTTTCAATATTATAAGTTAAATCGTTACAGTACGTTCACAGCTTCCACAATTTCGAGGCCCTTTTTAATGGCATCCTCATTCATGGGTAACAGGTTGTGGTTACGTGGCGGGAGCGATTTCTTCAGTCCTTTCATCACGTTTTCGATTTTAACAATCGGCTTTATTTTGATAAAACTGCCCAGTACAATCATGTTGAATACCTTGGCAATACCCATTTTAACGGCAGTGTCGGTAGCTTCTACCTTGTAGATGTTTATATCCTTACGGGTAGGGGGGCTGGTAATCCCATTCGGATCGTACAGAAGCAAGCCACCCGGTTTTACCATGTTTTCGAATTTATCCATCGAAGGCTGGTTCAGCACAATGGCTGTATCGAATTGGGTAAGAATGGGAGAATTGATACGTTCGTCGCTGATGATAACGGTAACATTAGAGGTTCCACCCCTCATTTCGGGTCCGTATGAGGGCATCCATGAAACTTCCTGACCCTGCATCAGGCCAGAGTAGGCAAGAATTTTACCCATCGAGAGCACACCTTGTCCGCCAAAACCGGCTATAATTATTTCTTCGGTCATAATTTCTGAATTTTATTTGGTTACTAATTTACCGTCCACTTTAATATCGCCCAGTTCGTAGAACGGGAACATATTCTCTTCCATCCATTCGTTGGCTTTTACGGGAGGGAGTTTCCACCCCGAGTTGCAGTTCGAAACAATTTCGACAAACGAAAGCCCTTTGTTGAGTTTCTGATTTTCGAAAGCGATGCGGATGGCTTTTTTTGCCCTGCGTACATTGCGTGGTGTATGTACCGACTGACGGGTAACATAATAGGTTCCGGCAAGCTGAGCAACGAGTTCTGTCATCTTAAGCGGGTTTCCCATCATCGAAACATCACGTCCATAGGGCGAGGTTGATGAACGCATACCGGGCAGGGTAGTGGGAGCCATCTGACCACCGGTCATACCATAAATACCGTTGTTTACAAATACTATGGTTATATTTTCGCCACGATTGCAGGCATGGATGGTTTCAGCGGTTCCGATAGCTGCAAGGTCGCCGTCGCCCTGATAGGTGAAAACGTATTTATCGGGCATCAGCCTTTTGATAGCTGTGGCCAGTGAAGGAGCCCTCCCATGGGCAGCCTGCTGCATATCCACATCCATAAAGTTATACATCAGTACAGAGCAACCTACCGGCGACACGCCGATAACTTCGCTTTGTATTCCCATCTCTTCGATGGTTTCGGCAATAAGCCGGTGGGCAGTACCATGTCCGCATCCCGGGCAAAACGATAACTCGTTCGGAGTCATTACTTTGCTTCTGCTGTAAACAAGGTTTTCTTCTTTTATAATATCTTTTAATGTTATTTCCGACATGGTTTATCCTCCTATAAAATTATGTTTAAGAGCTTCGACAACTTCTTCGGGTGTGGGTACAATACCGCCGTTTCTTCCGAAATGCTCGGCAGGACGTATTCCGTTGAGCGCAAGTTTTACATCTTCTATCATTTGGCCTGCACTCATTTCAACCGATAAGAACCCTTTAACCTTTTCAGCGCGTTTTACAATTTGTTTTTTCGGGAACGGGAATAAGGTAATGGGCCTGATGAGACCAACTTTTATACCCTGTTTGCGTGCAATCTTAATGGCACTCTGGCAGATACGACTGCTTGAACCGTAGGCAACAAAAGCATATTCAGCATCATCCATATATAACTCCTCGAAGCGAACTTCGTTTTGTTCGATGGTTTTATATTTTTCGATGAGTTTTTTATTGAATTTTTCCTGATTTGCAGCAATCAGATCAAGGGATGTGATAATGTTATGCGGTCTCGAAGCAGGTTTCCCTGTGGTTGCCCAAGGTGCCGATTTGATAACTTCTTCGCGTGATCTGCGGTTTTTCTGAGGGCCGAGCTCAACTTTTTCCATCATCTGGCCGATAACACCATCGGAGAGTATCATAACCGGGTTGCGGTATTTCATTGCCACTTCAAACCCGAGGCTTACAAAATCGTACATCTCCTGTACCGATGCGGGTGCAAGAACGATGAGTTTATAATCGCCATGTCCACCGCCTTTCACTGCCTGGAAATAGTCGCTCTGGCTCGGTTGGATGGTTCCCAGACCAGGACCTCCGCGAACCACATTAACTATAAGACAAGGTAATTCTGCCCCTGCTATATAGCTGATGCCTTCCTGCTTCAGGCTGATACCGGGACTTGATGAGCTTGTCATTGCCATCATTCCGGCAGCGGCAGCACCGTACACCATATTAATGGCTGATACTTCGCTTTCAGCCTGCAGAACTACCATTCCGGTACGCTCATGGGGCTTCTCCGACATAAGATATTCAATTACTTCCGACTGGGGAGTAATCGGGTATCCGAAGTAGCCGTCGGTTCCGCAGCGTATTGCTGCTTCAGCAATCGCTTCGTTCCCTTTCATTAATCTAAGTTCTTTCTCCATTATGTTGAATTTGAAATTTATTACTCTACTTTAACTTTATACACCGATATTACCCCGTCAGGACAAACAATTGCACAGTTGGCACAGCCCACGCATTCTTCAGGCTTCACCATTACCATATAATAATATCCCTTGCGGTTAACTTCTTTACCGAGAGCAATTACTTCGTTCGGACAAGCGGGAACACATACCCCGCACCCTTTGCATTTCTCGGTATCAACAACGATAGCTCCTCTTATTTTTGCCATAGTTTTATTATTAAAAATGAAAATCTTTCAAAAATAAAAAAATTACGCTATTGCGAATATGTTATTGGTCAGTTTACTGATTTTTACCCTCAATTAGCGTAAATTTTATTAACAATATTTTTTAATTACCTGTATGCAAGTCGGTTATGTTTTTACTTATAAAATCAAAGTTTCGACCTGCCGCACTATTTATTATATTTTTGATTTCACAAAATCAATAATCTCATTTTCTTTAGCAATTGCCAATTTTTCAATTTCGTTTGCCTTAGAAATTATATCAGCCGCAAAATTCTTATCGCTGAGCCCTGATGTATTGATTCTTACATTGAGCAGTGCGCCTGTTATCGCTGTACGGCAACAAAGTGCCCCTACGCCTGCGTCCGTAATCGAATTGGGATTTCCTGTTTTAACCATGGCTTCACACAATCCGAAGCATTCATAGGCTTTTTGCATGGTTTTAAACGGCACTTCGGTAGCATAGCGGGTAGCATCCTGAATTGCTGCAGTGCGAAGTCTCTTTTCTTCTTCATTGGTTTTCGGCAATCCAAAAGCTTCCATTATCCTGTTGAAAGCTGCCGTGTCTTCGTCAACCAAATGCAGAAGCTCATCTTTTAGAGCCTGACCTTTTTCGGCCCACACCGAGAATTCTTCCCACCTTTCGTCCCAGCCTGCCTTATGTGATGATAAATTGGCTACCATTGCTCCCAGCGATGCTCCCAGTGCTCCAATGTAAGCGCTGATAGAACCTCCTCCCGGGGCAGGTGATTCCGATGCTGTTTCGTTGGCAAAAGCTGTGCAGGTCATATCAACCAGCTTTTTGGCTGTGTTCTCCGATTCTATCAGGTACTCAATTATTTTTTCCTTGGGATGGAATGGCTTCAAATCGTCGAGACCCATCGATTTTACGGCTATTTTCAGGATTTCTTCTTCCGATACGCCCAAAGAACGCTGCTGCTTTTTAAGGAAATACTTGCCTGCTTCGATGAGGGTCTTTTTGGGTACCAACCCAACAATTTCAGTTCCTGTGACACGCACACCCCGTACGGCTGCTTTGCTGCAGATTTCGTCAAACGCAATGTGCAACGGTGTTTGAGAAATGTTTGTAATGTTCATCGATACCTGAGCAACCCCGTATTCATCGATGAACCAGCCGATGGCTTTGGTTCCTTTGAGTGTGCCGGGTATCATCACCTGTTCGCCGTTTGCGTCGGTTACGATTTTTCCGGTAACCGGATTGCCTTCCCTTTTGGGTCTGCCTTTTTCACGGACGTCAAAAGCAATGGCATTAGCCCGACGGGTAGAAGTGGTGTTCAGGTTAAAATTCACTGCAATAAGAAAATCGCGGGCACCCACTGCGGTTGCTCCTGAGCGGGCGTTGAATTTTGCTTCACCGAAATCGGGCTTCCATTCGGGTTTGCCGATTTTATCTTTCAGTCCTTCGTATTCTCCCGACCTGCAATGCGCCAGATTACGTCTTTCGGGTGTAAAGGCTGCGTTTTCGTAACAATACACAGGTATGCCAAGTTCTTCGCCAATACGTTTGCCAAGTTTGCGAGCGTAAACCACTACCTCGTCCATGCTAATATTGGCAACGGGAATTAAAGGGCAAACGTCGGTAGCTCCAAAACGGGGATGAGCTCCCGTATGTTTTAGCATATCAATTACTTCGGAAGCTTTTTTTACAGCGGAAAAAGCAGCTTCAAGCACTTCATCAGGTGTCCCCACGAAGGTAACTACCGTGCGGTTTGTTGCCATGCCCGGATCCACATCCAGAAGTTTTACCCCGCTCACTTTTTCAATCTCATCGGTAATCTGCTTGATAATGGTCATGTCGCGCCCTTCACTGAAATTGGGAACGCATTCTATAAGTTGTTTCATAATTGCAATGTTTTTTGCAAAGAAAATAATTAATAATGAATTAAAATCAGGATTGCCGAAAAACACAAAAATGCCACGATCACCCGCAGCATTTTCGAAAATTCATTTATTTGCTGAGTCTCTGAAAATGATTAATTCGTAAGGCTACCAAAAACTTTTTTAAGAATGACGGAGCTCTCCAGCCTTGTCCACCGCAATAGAAAACAAATCGTAAATAGCATATTGTCACTAAATTGCAGGCTACTAAATGTTTATTTTACCGAACTTAGCGTATCCATATCGTTTTGTAATAATATAGTATGAGTATCATCCCCCGCAGCGCAACCTCATTTATAAAGTTCAGTTTTCTCAATTGCATTTCCATTCTCACAGGTCACTTAAGTTTACAGTCCACTGTAGGCATCACAACGTGGGCAGCCCTGACAAAAATGCGAGCCAATCCGGGCGTGAATACTCGTTTAATAGAAAAACAACAAAGGGCAAGAGAAGCAAACAATCTGCAGACCCGAACAAGGTTTGCTTCTCGCAGCTTTGTTTTGTCGGCTCATTGGTATAACCAGTACCGTTTGTTTTGTGCAGCAAGCCTGGACGCTTGCTGCATGTAGTGTAAGGCCGACAAAACACTACTTTGTTAGTTTTTCATTAAACGGGTAGAGCGGGGAGATAGCATATTGGGCTGGTGAGCGCAGCCGAACCATGTTTTGATTTTTTGTTACTTTTTCATTAAGGAAAAAGGAAGAGAAAGAATGATTTAATGATCTTTTACATCACAATCTTTTGCTCTAGCCACAGTGTTTATCTTAAAAAGACATAACCCAAATGGACAAGCTAGGAAAAAAATTAATAATGAATTAAAATCAGGGTTGCCGAAAAACACAAAAATGCCACGATCACCCGCAGCATTTTCGAAAATTCATTTATTTACTGAGTCTCTGAAAATGATCAATTCGTAAGGCTACCGAAAACTTTTTTAAGAATATCGGTTACTCTGGCTGCAGGATTTTCACGAATTTGTTTTTCTTCAACAGCCAGTTTTATAAATAATCCCTCGAGTGCTTTCTGGGTAACATATTCGTTCAAATCGGTTTCTATTTTAGGGTTCCCCGTTACAATGGTTGTTTTATTGTACTGCGTTACCAGGGGATCCCAGTATTTTGTAAGGGCAACTTTTTCAGTGGCCTGCTTTACTTTCGGATAGAAAAGATCGTGAAGTTGGCTCCATGTTTGTTTTTTAAAATACTGTGTTGCAGCATCATCATTGCCCTGAAGAATATTTTTTGCATCGGAAAAAGTCATTTTTGTAATAGCATCGGCAAACACCGGATAGGCTTCTTTCACGGCTGCTTCTGCTGCACGGTTCAAGGTTTCCTCAAATTTATTTACCTGCTGATCCATCCCGAGTTTCAATGCATATTCCTTAACTTTAATAGCTTCCTGCGGGAATTTGATAAACGTTACCGGATCTTTGTAAAATCCATTTTCAGCAGCCAGTTTGTTTACCGCGTTCTGAGAACCTACTTTTAGGGCTTCTTTCAGGCCGCTTATTATTTCGGAATCGGTAAGCGAGTTGTTGGGTTTATCCATCTCGTTTCCTAATTGAGTGAGAATTTCACAACCCGAAAAACACAATACTGCGGCAAGAAAAATGCTGCTCAGGCTTAAATAGTTTTTCTTTCTCATGATCCACTTTTTATTGACTAAACAAAGGTACTTTATTTTGTTTTACATTTCAAATAAAAACATAGATATAATTTTTGAACAAAGTTTATATCAGTCAGTTGTTTAAGTTTAATTAAGTTGTATTTTTGTGATTGTGTGTGTGTATAGTGTGTAAATAATTAATAAAACAAAAATAACTATGATGGTAAAATCTTCATTTTCGAGAATCTCTGCGGCATTGCTGTTACTGCTTTTTGTGATGGTAACAAGTGTACAAGCCCAAACCGTTACTAACGGTAATTTTGAGTCATGGACAGCAGGTACTCCTGATGGATGGACCTTGAATATTGTAAGCAGTTCGTTACAGTTTTCACAGGAAGTAGGAGGGGGCGTTTCGGGTGATGCCATGAAAATACTTGCACTTGCCAACCCTGCAGGTTATGATGGTACATTTGCGAATACCGTTACCGGAATTACCCCGGGAAAATATTACGATTTGTCGCTTTTTGTTAAAAGTAATGACGACCTGATGAAGTTGCGCTATTTTAGTATAAAATGGCTTGATGAATCGAACGTGCAGATTGGCTCTGATATTAACGAAAATACCTATAATGCCAATACTGCAAATGCATGGACGGAATTTCTTCTGTTGACAAATCCGATTCAGGCTCCTGCCGGTGCTGCCAAATTGGTGGTAGGTTTCAGAATTTACAACGGTACAGGGTACTCACCCAATGTTACCACGATGTGGGTTGATAATCTTACGGTTACAGAACATGTATTTATTGACCCGGGTCGCACTGCAGGTGATGTAACCCAAACTCCGGATGTTGTAGGTGGCACACTCAACTATGTATTCACACCGCTAGATTACACCTGTGCTATTACTCAGGATGCAGGAAATGAGGTTCCTTGGGTATCGACTAACGGATCATTTGCAACAGTTTCAGGAAACTGGATTGGTGTTGCTATTGACTTTCCGGATGGTTTTACCGGTGCATCCGATATTGTGAGCTACAAAATTGATGGCGTTGTTCAAACAGCACCACATTTGTCGGCAGAGGAAATTGCAGCAGGTGAACTATGGTTTTATTTCGAAATGCAGCTGTTGCCCGATGCTACGCATACACTTATTATTAATTGGGACGGAAACGATAATTATCAGACCGAAACATTTGTTATTAATGCAAATGGTCTTGTGCTTCAGGAAAACCCATCCATTCAGGAAGGAATCGATAATACCGAATTTAGCCTTACTCCTCCGAGCCAGGTAATTACCACTACAGGCACTGCGGTTATAAATCAAAATATGGATATTCCACTGCTGGGAGACGACTTTCCTGTGGACTTATATGCTGATGTGCGTTTTGAATTTAATCCTGCATTGCCTGCCGATGCAGTAATTTCTATAATGAGCGGTGCTGTTGAAATTGCAAATTATACAGCCACCGGTGGGGAAACTTCCCTCTGGCTGCTTGAGCAGATGTCGTCAACCCTCGACAGGGTTCCGATTACTTCAATCGATAATAATGAATACAATTACGAAATAAGCATCAGTAACTTATCGGTTGAAACAACCTACCATGTAACCTCAAGCTTGATTGTTGATTATCAGGCCGGATTTACTGTACCCACCGACTGGTTTGTGTTTGGTACTGATTTAGCCGATATTATTGTATCGAACACCCCTGTTTTCACGCTTCCTTTTTACGAAGGTTTTGAAAATGATTTTACCTATCTCGACAATGCTGAAGATAATACAGTAGATTTTACTGTGGTAACAAATATTGTTTTTGCAGGAAATAAAGCTGCTTTCGTTGATTATTCATCTTCGAACACAAGTATTCTACAGATGCTGGGACCTCTGAATCTGACGGCTGCAGTGAATCCGGTTTTAAAGTTCGCACAAATTGCAGAAACAGAAGGTAACTACGACCATTGTTACATCGAAGTGTCGACCGATGGTGGTTCTACCTGGACGATTTTACCAACCAGTGCTTATTTGGGTTCAGGTATATATGCACTTCCGTCGTATAACACTCCCGAAGGACCTTGCTTCACCGAAGATTCCTATACTGCATGGGATACACCATCGGTTGTTGATAACACTTGGTGGCGTAAGGAGAAATTCAGTCTGGCAACCTATGCAGGTCAGGCAAATGTGATGGTACGATTCCGTTTGAAACCTGATACATCTGTAGAAAGACAGGGTTGGTTTATAGATGCAGTTGAAATATACGATGAACTTTGCACAGAGCCAATGGCTTTTACAGTACAAACGATATGGTCGGATGGTGCTACGCTCGGTTGGACCAGCAATGAATCGGGTTGGAACATCGAAGTTGGCCCGGTTGCATTCAACCCTGGTACCGGTGCTGAAGCATTCTCATTTGAAGGTATCGACACGAACCCATACACAATTACAGGTTTATTGCCGGCACACACATATTATGCCTATATTCAGTCCGACTGCGGAACTGATGGTAACAGCGTTTGGACAGGACCGGTTGTATTTACTACTCTGGTTGCCTGCCCTGCACCCACAGGGGTTACAGTCAGCAATATTACAACCTCTGGTGCAACTTTGACATGGACTCAACCCGGCACGCCAGATACATGGGACATTATTTATGGTCCTTCAGGTTTTATTCCTGCACTGGAAGGAACACTGATCAGCAACACAACAGAAAAACCATATGCAATAACAGGCCTTACCGGAAACACAACATACCAGGTTTACGTTAGAGCTGACTGCGGAACTTCCAATAGCGAATGGGCTCCCGTTATCAGCTTTACAACACTATGTGATCCAACTCCAATAACGATAGTACAGGGCTTCAATACTACAGGCACAAATGTATTTCCTCAATGCTGGTCGCAACAAACAGTTACGGGTACTTCGAATATTACTTTTGTAACCTCGGGGACATATCCTACTGTGGCGGCTCCTTACGAAGGTTCAAGAATGGTTTACTGGAACAGCGATGTAATTACAAATGGTAATAAAACCAGACTTGTGTCGTTGCCGGTAAGCACGGTTGGGCAACCCAGCGTTGATGTTGAGTTCTACTGGTACTTTGGTACAGATGGCGGAGCTACATCTTATCTCACCGAAGGTGTTCAGTTACAATACTCCACCGATGGTGTTACATGGATTAATGCCGGTCAGTTCCTGAGAAGGTATAATGCAACTGCAGGGTGGAGTCAGCGAACAATTACCCTGCCCGGTATTACTGCAAACCAACCTCAGCTCTTTGTTGGCTTCTTATTCACCTCAAATGCCGGCTATAACTGCTATCTCGACAAGGTGACCATTAAGCCCGGCCCAGCCTGCCTGCCTCCTGACAGTTTTACCCTTTCTGCTTTAAATCCCACTTCAGCTACCGTAGTTTGGACTGAATCATACACGGATCCTGCCGTCGGTTACGACATATATTTCGGCACCAGTGCAACTGCTCCGACCTCAGAAACTGCTCCTACTTATTCGGTTGCTTCTGATGTTCTGACGTATAGTTTTTCATCATTAACACAAAATACTGCCTATTATGCCTGGATTCGTTCGAATTGCGGCTCCGGTAGCTACAGTACCTGGTCACCGGTACTTTCCTTTACAACACCCTGCGACCCGATTTCAGTATTTCCATGGACGGAAAATTTCGATGGAGTTACAACTCCTGCGCTGCCTGGATGCTGGAACCAGATTGATGGGAATAATGACGGTGACTTTTGGAAGACCTTTACTTCGTATGGGGTAGGGAGTTCAATTGCAGCTTGTATCTACACCGATTATAATGCAGGTGCCAACAATGATTATCTGGTGCTTCCGCTGTTCAACCTCAATGGTAACCAGCGACTGAAATACTACGTCCGTTCTTATTCAACCAGCGAACCGAACGACTACAGGGTAGTGCTTTCAACAACAGGTAATGCGCCTGAGAACTTCACCACTGTGTTGAAACCACTGACCACGGTAAATTCTGCTACCATGACAGAAATATCTCCCATTGATCTATCGGCATATTCCGGGAATGTTTATATTGCCATTCATGTTCCTCAGGGAGGCTTGGACGGATGGTATCTTTGTTTCGATAATTTTACTGTTGAAGACATCCCATCCTGCGCAGAACCTACATTGCTCGCTGCTTCAAATATTGCCGGTTCTTCGGCAACATTATCGTGGACTGCATCGCTTACTGACCCGGCAAACGGATATGAAATTTACTACAGCACTGTTAACACTGCGCCCAACGAATCGACTGTGGCAAACACTTCTGTTGCAGCAGGTGTAACCACATGTAACCTTACAGGTTTGAATGGTCTTACAACCTATTATGCATGGGTTAGAGCTTATTGTGCAACCGATGATTACAGCTTCTGGACAGGACCGGTTACATTTACGACTCTATGTGCTCCAGTAACAACATATCCTCATATTGAGCCATTTACCACATATCTGCCCAATACCTGCTGGACAGAAGGGGATGCGGGAAATTTGACTGCAGGACCATCAACCATGTCGGCTACTGCATCATCATGGATCAACGATGGTTTTCTGAATAGCGGAACGACCGGTGCCCCGAGAATAACACTTGATGCAACCGGCGATAACGACTGGATTATCTCTCCCCAGTTCGAAATACCGGATTCACCCGAATTGAGACTAAAATATAACGTCGGGGCCACTCAGGCAGGTGCTACAACAGCTCCAACCACTGCATGGGAAGCCGACGATTACGTTCAGGTATTAATTAATGCAGGGGCTTATAACAACTGGCAGGAATTATTTATTTACAACAGCTCAAATGTTCCGTCAAACTTAGGGCAGCTTGCAATTCACGATTTGTCGGCTTATGCAGGGCAAACGGTTCGATTCGCTTTCAGAGGCGTTGAAGGCACTACAAACGGTAGCGCAAGTATCGACTTCTTTTTCGATAATTTTACGGTTGAAATAACCCCTACCTGCGAAACACCGTCGAACCTTGCTGTTGGAACAATAAGTCAGACTACTGCCGATATTTCATGGACTGCTTCCACTTCTAATCCTGCAGGGGGCTATGATATATATTACAGTACTTCCTCAATAGCTCCCGATGCTACCACCGTTCCAAGTGCTTCGGTTGCCGCAGGTGTAACAGCTTATGAGATTACATCTCTTAACGCTTCTGCAATCTATTACGTTTGGATTCGCTCCGTGTGTGGTGCAGGTGATAACAGCATCTGGATCGGACCGGTAAGCTTTACAACTTTATGTGCACCAATAACGACTTTCCCTTATTTACAAAGCTTTGGGGCAACAATCCCAGCTTGCTGGTCGGTTTCTGAAGGTAGCACTGGCGCCAGCTACCACTGGGCACCAACCACAGCCGACGCAACTCATGGTGCTGCTGCACCTCAGTCAGGGTCTCATTTTATGTATCTATATGTCTATCTGTCAAGTTCAACCTACAACCCGTATTATTTAACCACCGAACAGTTTGAACTTGGCAACGAGCCAAAAATGTTATCCTATTATTACTATCTTGGTGCTTCGGGCTACACTTCAACCCCAGTGCCACTTACGGTACAGATCAGTGCTGACGACGGTGCTACATGGACAGATTTGTATGTTCACAATAACTCAAACTCAACATTTTCGACCTCTTCCAGTGGCTGGAACCTTAACACCATTAGCCTGTCAGGTTATATGAATGAAACTGTTAAATTCCGGTTCAAATCAAACTCAAATTATGGCAGTGGATTCTGCGATCAGGGAATAGATGAATTCAGTATTTATGACCTGCCATCCTGTATTTACCCCACTGCATTAAGTTCAACAGGCATTCTGTCGAACTCTGCAACGGTAAACTGGATAGCTTCAGAAAGCACCCCTTCAGCAGGATATGATGTTTACTATTCAACGTCAACTACACCCCCTGAAGAAACAACAACACCGAATGAAAATGTTGCCGCCGGTGTTACTACAATTAACCTTACTGGACTTACAGCTTCAACGACCTATTACGTTTGGGTAAGATCGGATTGCGGTGGTGGTGACTATAGCTCATGGGCAGGCCCAGTAAGCTTTACTACCGCTTGCGAACCTGTAAATACCTATCCGTATCTGCAAAGCTTCGGTGCAGCCATGCCTAACTGCTGGGCTGCTTCTGAGGGTACTGCCGGGGCATCATATCACTGGGCACCGACCACTGCCGATGCTACCCACGGTGCTGCTGCTCCCCAAAGCGGGACGCATTTTATGTATCTCTATGTTTACCTCGCCAGTACTACCTATAACCCGTACTATCTGAGGACAGAATCTTTCGACCTTGGTTCTGAACCCAAACTGCTCTCTTATTATTATTATCTTGGTACCGGAGGTTATACTACTTCGCCCGTTCCCCTTACGCTGCAAATAAGCACGAATGGTGGAACTACATGGACAGACTTGTTCGCCCACACAACATCGAATTCAACCTTCCAGTCAACAAGTTCCGGGTGGGTGCAAAATACAGTTGATCTGACGGAGTATGCCGGTGCTATTGCTACCTTCCGCTTTATGTCAAACTCGAATTATGGAAACAGTTACTGCGACCAAGCAATTGATGAATTTTCGATTTATGTTGCTCCAACCTGTATGCCTCCGACCGATTTGAATGTCAGTGGAATAACATCAACGGAAGTTGATTTGAACTGGACAGAATCAACATCAGGTGCTTCAGGTGGGTATGATATTTTCTACACATCTACGACCGATATTCCTGATGAAGCTACCGTACCCAGTGTAAGTGTTGCTGCAGGAGTTACGCTGCAAACTTTGACTGGGCTTACTGAAATGACTGACTACAATGTTTGGGTACGAGCTAATTGTGGTGGTGGAGATTTTAGTACCTGGGCAGGCCCCCTTAGCTTCGAAACACAACCCACTTGTCCGGAACCCTCTGGCATAGCTGCAACCAATATAACAACTACATCAGCACAGATTAGCTGGGCTGAAAACGGTGATGCAACGGTTTGGGATATGGTTTATGGCCTTACAGGTTTTGACCCCGAAACAGAAGGCATAACGGTTTCCGGACTGCTTTCAACTGATTACCTCATTGATGGAACTCTTAATCCATCAACAATCTATCAGGTGTATGTTAGAGCAGATTGTGGCGGAGGTGATTACAGCGAGTGGGTAGGACCATATAGTTTTACAACACTTTGCGGTACTATTGCTGCTTTTCCGTGGACAGAAAATTTCGATGCTATGCCTACTATTGGTTCATCGGTAATTCCATCATGCTGGAAAATTGAAACTACCACAGGAACCCCTTGGGCTTCGGCAACTGCTTCGACCAATACCTATAATGATCCGTTCTCAGCACCTAATTACATGACTTGCTATTATTCACCTTCGTCGGCAAATAAATATCTGATAACTCCTGGATTTGTGCTTACTGCCGGAGTTTCTTACGACTTTAGCTTCAAATTTGTTGGTGATAATTATACAGGATGGACCGGTGATGTGCGTTACAATACGTCTCAAACAGGCACTGGTTCCACTGTATTGGGAACTGCATTTCTGAGCAGCACTACAACTTCTTCAACAACCTATACCGAAGTGTCAAGAAATTTTGTTCCGGCAACTTCAGGAACCTATTATTTTATGGTAAGGGTATATAACACGGCTACTCCGTATTACTTAGGTTTCGATAATTTTAAATTTGATGCTACCCCTACATGCGTTGAAGTTTCTTCGGTTGCTGTTTCGCAGGTTACGAATCATACAGCTCAGGTAACATGGCAGGAAAATGGCGATGCTACTTCCTGGAATATTCTTTATGGCCCGACAGGTTTCGATGTTCAAACAGAAGGTACTCTTGTTGAAGGAATTACCTCTACATCATACCTGCTTACCGGACTTGATCCGGTTACTGCCTACCAGGTATATGTTCAGGCTGATTGTGGTGCCGGAGATTTGAGTTACTGGAGCAGCCCGGCAAGTTTTACAACTTTGGTTGCCTGCCCTGCCGTTGCAGATCTCACTCTTGAAGATGCTACATACGAAAGTCTTACATTACTGATTGAGCCATCGGGAACTGAAACTTCATGGGATGTAGTTTACGGACTTCATGGATTTGTTGTTGGAGAGGGTACCTATATTACCGTAAATGAAAATCCATTTACAATTACAGGACTTTCTGCTGAAACCCAGTACGATTTCTATATCAGAGCCAATTGTGGTACTGATGGAACTTCGACTTATTCTACGGTGCATATTTTCTCAACCACCGAAATGTGTCCGGAGGTTTGGGATGTTGCCGCTACGGATATTACTTTCGAAGGATTCACTTTGGGTTGGGACAATTCTTCGACCGAAGATACATGGAACATCGAAGTTGGCCTGCCCGGATTTGACCCTGGTACCGGAAATGCTGTAATTACCCTGAATGGTATTACCGCTAACCCGTATGTTATTGCAACTGGTCTGGAACCTGAAACCGCTTATGATGTATATGTGATGGCTGATTGTGATATACTTGGAATATCCGACTGGTATGGACCTTTAGCCGTGACTACTAATGCAACCTGTCTCGCTCCTGTGGACGTAATAATCAGTGATGTGACAAATAACACTGCTGAAGTAACATGGACCGAAGCAGGAACAGCAACATTATGGAATTTGGTATATGGTCCCACCGGATTCAATCCTCAAACTCAGGGAACATTGATTGAAGGATTGTCGTCCACTTCATATATCATTGAAAACCTCGATGCAAACACCGATTACGATGTATATGTTCAGGCAGATTGCGGCAGCGATGATGTAAGCGATTGGAGCACTGTGTCGCCGTTCTCTACAGAATGCGATATAATTGATGAATTTGCCTGGACAGAAGAGTTCACCGATTGGGCAGCCATAACAAGTTGTTGGGACCTTACAGGTGGCACACAGACTGTAACACAGTACAATGGCGGAGCCGTTGAGGGCAGTTTCTGGTCATGGTATAATGAGGAAGATGCTTACCTGACTTCTCCTTTGATTGATAAATCGAGTCTGACCAATCCATATATGGAGTTTTTCTGGTCGCACCTATATAGTACATCTTATCCCGACGACAGACTGGATGTGGAGGTTTCTGATGATAACGGTGAAACATGGATTCTTGTATGGACAAGGTTTGGTCCGCTCTTTACTTCTCCGGGTGCTGGAAACACTGCTCCTGGTACTTATATAACATCTACCAATATCGATTTAAGCTCATTCGATGATGTTATTCAATTCCGCTTCCATTTTATATCGGGCTACGGACCTGATGTGTTTATCGATAAGGTATCGATTTTTGATATCATTTGCGAAGAACCTACCGATTTAGCCGTGTCGGATGTAGATTATACATCAGCAGAAGTAAGCTGGACAGATGTTTCAGGCGAAGGTGTAGCCGATCTGATATACGGTGCTTCTGGGTTTGATCCTCTTACTGAAGGAACTCTTGTTGAGGAAGCAGAAAATCCGTATATAATCGAAAGTCTCACACCCAACACTACCTACGACGTTTATGTAAGGTCGGTTTGCGCTGTTGTTGGGGAAACAGAATGGATTGGTCCAGTTACATTTACTACGTTGGTTCATACAGGAGCTGACATCCTGAGTTATTCTTTTGGAAGTGAGATCGATCACGACCCTGCAACAATTGATGCAAATGCTAAGACTGTATTAGTATACGTTGTCGAAGGAACCGACCTGACGAATCTTGTTGCCGAATTTACTCTCAGCGATTTTGCAAATGCTACTGTGAACGGCGTTCAGCAAGTGAGTGCAACTACTCCAAACGATTTTTCAGGAGGCTCTTTAACTTATGTGGTTACGGCAGAAGATGGAAACACCGTTAACAACTGGGTTGTTACTGTTGAAATATGGGTAGGAAACTCAGTTAACAATATGAGTGATATTTATGTGCTACCCAACCCGAATAACGGTAAGTTTGTGATACACATGGATCAGAAACCTGAAGAATTTAGTTACGAATTGATTGATGTAACCGGAAGGGTACTATTGAGCCGGGCAGTCGAAGGGAAGGGTGTTATGGATGAGATGGTTGATGTGAAGCTTGCACCGGGATCATACCAGTTAAAATTCAAATCAGGGAAAGATGTTCGCATCGAAAAACTGATTATCGAGTAACACTATGTTTCTAAATAAAAATAGGCTGTCTCAAAAGGATAGCCTATTTTTTTATCAATTACTGAAATTTTGAATTATATAAATTTGTATATTTTTATTTGTATTTTCCTGACTTCGACACTTTTTAATAGGCAATTTTGTAAGTGTCAGATACTGAATATCATATGAAATTTGCGCCACCATTTTGGGTGGCGCAAGCCTTAAAAAGACCTACATTTGCGCATGTTTAT
>JAGOLH010000123.1 GCA_017994175.1 Bacteroidales bacterium
TTTTTTTGGGTTGTCGCAGAAATAAACAACCTAAACGAAAACCGTTCAGGCCACTGTTATTTGGAGCTTATCGAAAAATCGGCAGATGGCGACCATATCCTTGCCTCTGCAAAAGCTATTATTTGGGCTGCAAAATATCGTTTTATAAGGGCTTATTTCGAACAAACCACCGGAGAAAGCCTGAAATCCGGAATAAAAATTATGGCGAAAGTAAGCATTGAATATCATTCAGTGTATGGCTTAAGCTTTAATATTAGCGATATTGATGCTGCATATACGCTGGGAGAAGCAGCCCGAAAGCGGCAATCCACTATTCAGAATCTTATGGAAGCCGGGGTCTTCGATATGAATAAATCGCTTTCCCTGCCTGTCGTGATAAAATGTATTGCAGTTATTTCGTCGAGGGGAGCTGCCGGATACGAAGATTTTGTCAATCAGATTCAAAACAATCCGTTTGGCTACAAATTTCAAGTGACTCTATTCGAAGCAACCATGCAGGGTAGCGATACTGAAAAAACGGTTGTTGAAGCCATGAATGCAATTTTTTATGGCAAAAAAAATTTCGACACAGTGGTAATCATCCGTGGCGGAGGTTCAAAAGCAGATTTGGCTGCATTCGATAATTATAACATAGCCTATTATATTACTCAATTCCCGATACCCGTTCTTACGGGAATTGGTCACGAACGCGATGAGTCTGTTGCCGACTTGGTTGCAAATACCCGTCTAAAAACTCCGACAGCTGTTGCAGAATTCATTATTGACCGAAACCGAAGTTTTGAGCAAATCGTCATTTCTGCTTATGAATGCATTATTGAGAGGAGTCAAGCTATAGTCAGAGACCATTTCAGTTTGATTCACTACTTTTCGCTGGATCTTATTCAAAGGGCAAAAACTATTAGCAACAAACACAAGCAAAAACACTTCATTCTATTTCAGCGTTTGAGCAATAGTTCCAATAGAATATTAATGGAGAAAAAACTGGATATGAACACTCAAACAATTGCATTGAAATCGAATTCCGGGTATGCAATCAGCCGGTCATACGATAAAATACAAACAGACAGCCGCGAACTCAGCAGGTCATGGCAACATCACTTGCTTCGTAGGAATGAAAAAATCAATCATTTTTTAAAAACAGTAGAAGTTGCAAAACCCGAGAACATCCTGAAATATGGGTTCTCGATAACACGTATCGGTGGGAAGGCATTGACGTCGGGCAAAGAGGTTCATGCCGGGCAGGAAATAAACACCCAATTATTCGAAGGAATAATAACCAGTATTGTTCAAAACTGCGATAAAAATACCATAAAATGAAAAAATTACTTATAGTATGCATTGCGGTTGTGCTACCATTATGCCTTTTCGCTTGGGAGCGTAAATCTGACACAACACTTTACGCAGGTATTCAGGGCGGCATGAGCTATTGTGGATGGCGGAATTTTTTCGATGAATACAAGCACAGGCTATTACCCGATTACAATATTTTCTTAGAATTCCAGCCCACTCGCGAATTTTCGATCAGAGGAGGTATTGGGAATACAAACAAAGGAATAAGCTACCGATACACATTTTACGATGTACTTCACAATCCGTTTGATACCAGTGCGTTTATAAACCTTAACTACCTGACCCTACCATTTACAGCGTGCTACAACCTTGGCCGTAGATTCAACCCATATCTTGGGGTTGGATTCGAGTTGAATTTCCTAACAAAAGCACGACATTTTGCAAGATTGCCTGAAACACGTAACGGAATCGAGGTTGAACCATTCGATAATGAAATAAAAAACTTTTATAAAAAAATCGATATTTGTCTGTTGGCAGAAGTAGGCTTTGAATATCTGTTAAAACCGGATTTCATTGTATTTGTTCAGGCGCGATATCATTATTCGCTGTTAAGCATATATAAGGATAGCGAGGCGATACCCGGAGGAAACCTAGTAAAAAACAATGCCATTGCAATAAACGCAGGTATTAAAATAGGCATACCCATTAAGTACACGGTTTATTAACACCGTTTTTATTACATTTGCCCGATGAAAAAATTTATATATATTTTATTTCGATTTCTTACGGCATGGTTTAGTATTACACCATTTTGCATTATTTATCTGTTTTCCGATATCACCTTTTTGGTTGTTTATTATGTACTGGGTTACCGTAAAAAAGTAGTTTATAGCAATCTTAGAAATTCGTTCCCTGAAAAAAACGATAAAGAAATCCGTAAAATAGCTCTGGCGTTTTACCGGCATTTATGTGACATCAGCGTTGAAACGATAAAAGGCATTACCCTAAACCAAATTGCCATCAAAAGGCGATACCATGTTGTGAACCCGGAAATACTCGATAAGTATTTCGAAAAAGGATTAAATATAATTTGTTTAGCAAGCCATTACAACAACTGGGAATATGGCATTCTTGCCCTCGGTCCGATATTGAAGCATCAGGCTGTTTCGATATATCTTCCATTTACCAATCCTTACATGGAACAATACGGTGTTAGAGAAAGGTGTAAATATGGGATGGAAATGATTCCTGTTAATCAAACCAAAGAATATTTTTCTCATAATCATCCCAAACCATTCGCTCTCATTCTTGCTGCAGATCAAAGCCCATCAAATCCTGAAAAATTTATTTGGGTAGATTTTTTACAACAGGATACTGCCTGTTTGCACGGAGCTGAAGCCTATTCGAAGAAATTAAATGCACCTCTGGTTTACTTTGATGTGCAAAAAACAAGACGTGGTTTTTACCAGTTAAAAATGGAAATTCTTATTGAGAACCCGCTTGAAACCTCCACTGGGGAAATTACTGCGGCTTACATGAAAAGGCTCGAAAAAGATATTGTAAGTAATCCGCAGTTCTGGTTATGGAGTCACAAAAGGTGGAAACATAAACGGAATTAAATGCAAAAATCAAAGTATGCAGATTAAATCGTTTGTTTTAAACCCATTTCAGGTAAATGCATTTGTAGTATTCGACGAAAGTAACGAGGCAGTACTTATTGATGCTGCATGCATGAGCAAGAATGAAGAAGACATTTTATGCAGCTTCATCGAGGGAAACAAGCTCGTACCCGTTGCTATTTTCAGCACACATGGTCATGTTGATCATATTTGCGGTAATGCTTTTCTCAAAGAAAAATTTGCGATACCGTTTTATATGAATAGAGCGGATAATTTCTTTATCGAGACTGCACTATTGCACGGGAGTTTATTTGGGTTACGAATCAAAAAACCTCCATTACCCGATGCAAATCCCGTTCAGGGAGACGTTTTCAGGTTTGGTAACAATTCGGAATTACATGTTTTAGAGGTTCCAGGGCATTCACCGGGGAGCATTGCGATATTCTCTCCGAAGGCCAATTTTGTAATAACAGGTGATGCGCTGTTTGCAGGAAGCATTGGACGAACCGATTTGCCAAAAGGAAATTATAGCGAGCTTATTTCAAGTGTGAATGAGAAACTTTTTACGTTGCCCTCCAACACGCAGGTGTTACCTGGCCATGGCGATTTTTCCACCATTGAAATTGAAAAAGCCGAGAACCCATTTTTTTAACCTTCAAAATAATTGAAAACATCTATCAATGTATGAACAATTTGTT
>JAGOLH010000064.1 GCA_017994175.1 Bacteroidales bacterium
TGCCGTGAATGTCGAAGATTTTCAGGGAATACTGTTCTTCCAAATCAGTAGAAAAACTCGTTCCACAGGGATTGGGATATATCATTCTCTTTTCGTCGGAGGCTGAAACTATGCTCTGAACAATAAAGTTAAAACCCTCTGAGACACTGTGGCAGCCGTTTCCCCAAACGACTTCAACCGTATAATATCCGGAAACAAAGGGTTGGTACAGTTGATTGTCGGCACCGGCAATCGGGGTACCGTTGCGGTACCATTGGTAGTTGTCTGCAGGAGTACAATACAAAACTCCGTTGAATTCCGTAATAACGGGTATTTCGGGAGCCGGAAGTAGTTCGAGGTATGTGGTAACAATGCTGTCCCAATCGAGCGCTGTTTGTAGTGTATCGGTAAAAGTACCCGCTTCGTGCTGATAAGCTCCCTCAAGATAAATACTATCGCCTTCGCAGATAGAAATGGTTTGCTCGGAGCCTGTGAAAAAACGGAATCCTTTATAGTAGAAAATATTCGGAAGACCATTTCTCCCCGTTTTTCCCATTAGATACACCGCATTTGAAATATATCCGCAAGCTGTCCCGGTTGCATTTGGATTGTTGATTGCAGAAACATATCCATAATTGTATCGTGTAATATAAATTTTGCCATTGGGACCCATCTGAAGGCTTTTTATTGGATTGTCCGATTCTGATGCAATCAATACCGAATTCGAAAACGGATCTACCTGATTCAGGTTAAACTGGTATAAACGTGAATTCTGGTACACATTTACCGTAGCATATAATTTGGTTCCATCCGGCGAAAACTCAACACCATACACGGGGTTATATGCAGAAGAGGTCTTACAGTTCGATACAACGCCTGTCGATTTATCGAAATCGAAAACTTCAAAAATACCTGTAATCTGAATTGCCAGCGCAATTTTATCACCCTCTTTATTTGCTCTTAAAAGCCCTGTGGCATTGGTCCAGCCATTAAGATTCGGGTCGCCTGACGGTCCACCTTCATGCACTGCACCAATTGCACTTACAACCGGAACCGGACTAATTCCCTCCTGAGTGATTTCGTAAGCAACAAACTCGTTCGAATTCCAGCGATGAGAAATTACCCATACACTCACATTGTTCGAGTGCATAATAGCCGTCTGCTTTTCGGCAACCGGTCCTTCCAAAAGAATGTTTTTTACTCCCGTAACTGCACCAAGTCCACCATTCAGGCTCATATCAACAATAGAATAACGCCAGCCTCCCTCCAGATGATTTTCGGCACCATCGGTGGTAAACAGATAATAATAGTTTTCGGTTCCCGGACATTTGACAATAATAGAAGACTGCGTTGAACTATAATGTCCCATCAATCCGGTTCCGTTCTGCATGATATTGTGATTCCGATCGTACACGACCTGACCGTCGGTATAAAATAACAGATTCCCCTGCATATCTCCCACTGTGGCACACCCTTCCAGACCGGTAATCTGCCCACCCGTAACACCCTTTGGTACACCCGTAGCAAAACTAATTCCGCATTGATACCCAAAATACCAGTAATTGGCTGTGTTTTCCTGAGCTATTCCCATAGTGCCCAGTATAACAAGCGATATAAGTATTAAAGACCTCATATTGATATATGTATAGAATGTATTATACAAATATAAAATTTTTTCGTTATTAATCGCAAGATTCATTAAAAAATTTCTCTCGAAATAATTACAGCTGCTTCCGACAGTTTATAAATAGGATGCATTTGCTTGTTGAGTTTATGATTGGTTAATAAAGCGACTCAGTTTGCAGGAATTCAGGATTATTTTCCCAACTTTGCAGTTTTACTTTCTGCCGGTGAAAAACGTGCTTTATATTTCATACGACGGTATGACCGACCCCCTGGGGCAGTCGCAGGTAATACCCTATTTGCAGCAACTGGCTTTGTGTGGGTATAATATTACTATATTGAGTACAGAAAAACCTGAGAAGTTTGCACAGAACCAACAATTTATCAGGCAATTGCTCAATTCATCGGGAATTGGATGGGAAATCGTTGTGTACACAAAAAACCCACCGGTTCTCTCCACGGTCATCGATATATTCAAGCTTCGTCGAAAAGTAAAAAAGCTTATGCAAACCATGCGTTTCGATAT
The DNA here is from genome assembly GCA_017994175.1 of Bacteroidales bacterium. Classification (GTDB taxonomy): domain Bacteria; phylum Bacteroidota; class Bacteroidia; order Bacteroidales; family ML635J-15; genus JAGOEF01. The sequence continues at coordinate 2,129 of JAGOLH010000064.1, forward strand.
CGTGCATTGCCGGAGTTACATTTCACCAATGGCTGGTTTGATGCTAAAGAAAAAGCAGGGAGCTAAATTTTTGTTCGACATGCGTGGTTTCTGGGCTGACGAGCGGGTTGACGGAGGGTTGTGGAATCTGAAAAATCCGGTCTACAAAGCCGTTTACCGATATTTCAAAAGAAAAGAAAAGCAGTATCTCGAGGCCGCTGATCATATTGTTTCGCTCACACACAATGCCAAAAGCGAAATGCAGCAGTGGGATTTTGTAAAGTTCTACGCAGGAAACATATCGGTAATTCCATGCTGTGCTGATTTCGATTTTTTTCGTATTCCCGTTACAACGCAACGCAATAGCTCAAGGGAAAAGTTGGGTTTTACCGAAAATGAACTCGTGCTTTGTTACCTGGGGTCGTTGGGTACATGGTACATGGTGCAGGAAATGTTCGATTTCTTTTCGGAAGTGCTTCATCAGTACCCCAATGCCCGTTTTTTGATAATATCGGGAGACCGGCTGAATCAGGAAGCCCAGAAAGCTGTAATAGAACCCGGTAAAATAACCTTGATTTCCGCAAAACGCAGCGAAGTTGTCGGTTTGCTTGCTGCAGCTGATATCGGCATTTCGTTTATAAAACCTTCTTATTCCAAAAAAAGCAGCAGCCCGACAAAGCAAGGCGAAATGCTGGCTATGGGAATTCCGATGATTGTGAACAAAGGTGTCGGGGATGTTGACAGTATTGTCGAAGAAACCCAAACCGGAATTGTAATTCCCGATACAACCCAAGATGCATATCGCATGGCAGCAATGCAAATTCCGGAGTTATTGCAAAAAAACAAAGAAGACATTCGCAACAGAGCAGCAAAAATATTAGATTTGAAAGTTGGAGCTGCTTCTTATAAAAACATTTATAATACCCTTACCGGTGACCCGAATTAAGAAAATACTGGTTATTTGTCCTGCACCCGAAAAGGTGTATCCCAGCCAGAGGCTTAAGTATGAGCAGTACTTTCCGCACTGGCAGGAAGCCGGTTATTCCATTACAATTGCTCCTTTCATGACGCACAGGCTTTGGGCTGTATTGTATAAAAACGGATATTTTTTCACGAAATTCATACTGACACTATGGGGATATATGAGGCGTATCGCTGATGTTTTCAGAGCCCCTTTCTACGATCTGGTATATATTCATCTTTGGGTAACGCCTTTTGGAGGGTCAATGTTCGAGTGGCTGGTAAAACTGGCAAATCCCCACATAGTTTACGACATCGATGATGCGGTTTTCAAAGGGCATAAAAGTAAAATGAACTGGTTTATTGCATTTTTAAAAGGGAAAAAGAAAATATTTACCCTGATGAAAATTGCAAAACATGTGATTGTCTGTACAAAATATCTTGAGGAAGAAGCCTTAAAACACAACAAAAACGTCACCGATATTTCATCAACATTCGATACCAACCGGTTTATACCGCTGAAAGAGTACGAAAAGCGCGATGTGGTTACTTTAGGATGGACAGGAAGCCATAGTACGATGGCATTTTTGCACTTACTCGATGAGGCAATTCAGGAAGTTGCGCGACAACGCAAGATTATTTTACGCGTTATCTGTGACCGCGACTTCGAACTCGAAGGGGTACAAATAGAAAATATCCGCTGGACTGAACAAAACGAAGTTGCCGACTTACATGGAATGCAAATTGGCTTGTATCCTACTCCCAAAGAAGAATGGGTTCTAGGGAAAAGCGGATTGAAAGGATTGACTTACCAATCGTGCGGAATACCCTGCGTTGCTACAGCTTTTGGGTCGAACCTCGAAAATTTTGAGCAGGGTGTTACCGGTTTTCTGGCAGATACCACGGAAGAATGGGTGAAGTATATTCTGCTGCTAATCGATGATGAAAAACTCCGGGAACGTATTGGAAAAGCCGGGAGGCAAAATGTGATGAATAATTTCTCGGTAGAAGCAAATAAACCTAAATATTTACATATCTTAGACAGCGTTGTAAAACAATAATAATTCTTTTATGAAACAACAGAAAAGAGTTCTGATTACCGGATGCGGAGGGATGCTTGGAGAATCGATGTACAAAGTGTTCTGCGAAAAATATCAGGAAGTAAAGGCTACTGATATCGACCTGAACGAATCGTGGTTGTCGTATCTCGACGTGCGCGAATTCAGCCAGTGTGTAAAAATTTTCGATGAATACAAACCCGAAATAGTGCTGCATCTTGCTGCCCTTACCGATTTGGAGTATTGTGAAACAAATCACGAAAACTCATGGTGTACCAATGCCCTTGGAACAGAAAACATTGCCTTCCTAGCCGAAAAATACGGTTGCACCATGGTGTATATTTCCACAGCTGGTATTTTTGGTGGCGAACAGGAGTATTTTACTGATTTCGATACTCCAAACCCACTCAGTCATTATGCAAAAGGCAAATACTACGGGGAGAGGTTTGTTCTGGAAAGGGTTTCGAAGTGTTTCGTATTCAGGCCGGGATGGATGATGGGTGGAGGACCCCGTAAGGATAAGAAATTTATAAATAAGATTTATAAGCAAATCGTTGCCGGGAAAACCGAACTGCATGTGGTTGACGACAAACTCGGCACACCCACATATACACTCGACTTTGCAAACGCTATATCGAAAGTTCTCGAAACCGGTTATTACGGTTTATACAATCAGGTATGCGATGGCTCTTGCAGCCGTTACGACGTAGCTGTTGAACTCATAAATATACTGGGGCTTTCCGATAAAATTAAAATAACAAAGGTTGAATCGGATTATTTCGAAAAAGAGTATTTTGCTCCGCGTCCGTATTCCGAAAAACTGGTAAACCTAAAACTCAACAAACGGGGTATTAACTATATGCGCGACTGGAAAATTTGCCTTCAGGAGTATGCACTTCAGTATATTGAAGATTTTAAGAAACGGCAATAGCTACCATCATTTCTTTATTATTGAGGGAGCTTTGTAAGTTTCGGTTTTTTTCAAATTTCCGTTTTCATCAAAATATTGCCATTCGCCGTCTTTGTATTCACCATTTTTATAATATCCTTTCACTTCGGGATTTCCATTGGAATAGTAAGTAACCCACAATCCGGATTTCAGGTTTTTGTCGTACGTGGTTTCCTCAATTAAAACACCTTTTTCATTGTATTTCTTTTTTACTCCCTGCATCATGTTACTATTATACGGTGTCTCCAGCCGTAAGACACCGTTTTCGTCCCATTCTTTCCAAACACCGGTTTTCTTACTCAAGTCGTACAAAATTTCACCCTGCAGCTTACCATCAGGATAATAATAATACCATGTTCCAATTTTTTTATGATTCTGGTATTTCTGCGTTTCTTTCAGAACGCCTGTATCGTAATAGTAAAACCAATCGCCGTTCTTTTTATTCATATCGTATTTTTCGATAAACTGCAGCACTCCACTTTCGTAATAAAACCGGTATTCACCGTTTATCTTTCCGGAGGTAAATTCTGCTACACTTTTGAGGTTACCGTTTTCGTACCATTTAATCCATTTACCCTCCTGAATGTTTTTCTTATACAGTCCTTTTTCCTTAATAGTGCCATTCGCATAGTATGACTCAAATTTGCCATGAAGCTGACCATTTTTATAATGAGTAACCGAACGAATTTTGCCATTCTCGTAATAGCTAAGCACCTTTCCGTCTGGCAACGAATCGGGGTGGCCTGCTGTTACATAAAATGCCAGCATGCATAATGCCAGAGCAACAGCTAATTGCTTCATATTATTTATCGATTAAAATTACACTTTTCACTGCATCGATACCCGCCCCAGTTACTTTAACAAAATATTTTCCCGGCGATAACCTGTTTGCAGACCCATCTCCGGCATTCCACATTACGGTATGTTTACCGGCATTGAATACGGTGTTTTCGAGAACACGGATTGTGTTACCCTTTGCATCTAAAACACTGATTACTACTTTCCCGGCAGTTTTCAGTGTGAAGTCAATTGCGGTACTGATATAGAAAGGATTTGGGCGGACCTGAACATTGTCGCTTCCTTTATTAATAATTTCCTCAAGCGAATTGGTTTCGGCATTAATGTAATAATCTTTGGTCTCCGTTCCATTGGCGGTAGTCAGGCTTACCGTATACACTCCTTCCTGGGTATAAATGTGAGCAGGATCCTGTTCATTACTATCGACCGTGCCATCATTTTCGAAGTCCCATGCCCATGCACTTACGACTGGAAGCGATAAATCGGAAAAATGAACGGTGAGTGGGCTTATTCCTTCTGTCACATCAGCAGAGAAATCGGTATATGCCTGAAGGTCGCTATGAGCTGTAAAAGTTTTTTCAGCCGACCATGGGCTCCATCGCAGGTTGTGGTCACGGTAACGCACTCTCCAACCGTACGTATTCCCTGCAGTAAGCGGGGCAGAAATCTGCAATCTGCGTAAATCGATACCCTGATTCAAATCGATGGGCAAATAATCGGGAGCACCGGAGTCCCAGTACACATTTATCCAATCGCGTTTAACGTCAAGCAACGGACTTCCGTAATTGCCCGGATTAGATGTAAGCTGAAACTGCGATGTCATCAGGCTATCAGCACCTTGCATTTCAGATGCAACAAGCAATGGAAGCAGGTTTGAATTTATTTGTGGAGACAAGGCAATTGGAGCCAGTGGAGCGTCCTGCAGCAATTTACGATGATATTGATCTACGAGAACCACGTCCAACGGTTTGTCGAGGTTGCCCAAACTATATGAATACAAATCCCACGATTTATTTACCAAATCCACATCAACAATACTAAAGCAATAATGATCCAATGCCAACTGAATTTCGGGGTAATCCTGCTGATTCGGATACATTCCCCATCTGTCGAGGCCGGAACCGGCACCCCCTGAAAGCATAATATAGAAATCGCCTATGGCATCGAGGGCTTGTGATTCAATAACGCCTCTTTCGTAACAATGTGAGTGACCATACGAAAGCAACTGAACTTTTTTATTCTGTTTAAGTGCATCAAGCACATCTTCCTGAACATAGGCAGTATTTCCATCAGGCCAAAGTTCACTGTGTCCGGGTTGGTGGACAAAAGCAAAAACCATATCGGTTGTTGGCGAGGCATCAGACTGACTTAGTTTATCTTCGAGCCAACCTGTTTGTATGCTGTTTACAACCAATCCGTTACCATTAAGCATAATAAACTGAATATCGCTCAGGTAAAACGAGTAGAATTTTTCTTCCAGTAAAAAACTGGTATAATCGCTAAAATCTTCATATTTCATATAGTCATAATAATTGCTTGCTTCATTCTCGTGATTTCCGATAGAAACCATAAAAGGAATCACATTCGACAAGCAAGCATAGGGACCGAAGTATTCGTTCTTGTATTGAGAAATTTCTGTACCACTCGACACTATATCGCCCACATGGCAGACCAAATTAATCTGGTTGTAAATATCATCTCCGAAAAGTTCTATGGCTTTATTTTTTGCTGCATAGGCTATCTCTGTGGTTTTAGCTACATCGGTTCTGCTGTCGCCCACAATAATAAACCGGAAATGGCCATTCTGCGGCACACCCAATGCCGGGGTTTTAAAAGTATATAATTCCGACTCTTCCGAACCACTAATACATTTATAAAAATATTGTGTTTCGGGGATGAGACCGGTAAGTTTCACCGTGTGCCAGGTATTTCCGCTTATATCCTCATAAGAACCGGTCTGAGAAAGACCTAAAGCCTCAGAGATTCCGTACTGTACAGTGGTTGAAGCGGTCTGGTCGCTATGCCAACTGATATACATACTGTTTGGTGTGGGTGTTTGCAGATACGGAAGAATCCCGGTAAGCACTGGCTGAATAACATGACCGTAGCCACCCAGCGTGTTTACTTCGGCCTGATTTACCGAATAATTATAAATAGCCGTTAGAGCAATATCAAAACTGTTGTCTTCACCGTCGTTATCTGCGAAAAAAAGAACATTGTTTTCATCGTCGGCAGGATACAACGAATATGACCCGTCAACACCCAAGCTTCCACCCGCAAGAATAAGGGCGCCATCAAGATAAACTTTGTAATAATTGCCCAGATCTACTGAAACAACCATACGGTACCATTCTCCGGGGCTTACCTGATAGACTGAATAACCGGGCCCGTCGGTAGATCGACCTATACTGCCCGAAGGATTGATGAACAATTCACCATCGTTGCTATTACTCTCGTTGGCTTGATAAAAACAATACCAAACGCCAGTAGCAGGTATTTTAAAATCGTACACCATCGTATATTCATTTACTTCTGATCCACCTCCGTTACCTGCAATATTATGGTAACAGGTCAGATAGCTACCAACACCAATATTTATTGCATTATCACCGGCAACAGGGCCAGATATTGCATTTACAGTACCATGTGTTTCAAGGTCGCTTCCAGTTGTTGCCTGCATTAGCGATGATTGGTTGTCGAAGGTCCAAAGGCCAACCATTCCGGGGTGTTCTGCCGGAACAACAACCGGAGCTTGGGCGCAAACATCTGAGAAAAAGCTTAAAATAAATATTGAAAGCAAGAGAAAGTAGCTTGATTTTTTCATTTGAAAGAATTTTACACAAATTAATGCATTTTTATCAATCAATTTATGTCATAATGAATTTTTTCTTTATTTTTGACCGACTGTTCATTCAATAAAAAACATGTGTCCTAAAAGCAAAATACAATTCGAAGAAATCAGGCGAGAAAGACGGGGATTGATCATGGATACAGCATTGCGTCTTTTTGCAGAAAAAGGATACCATCAAACTTCTATCAGTCAGATTGCTCGTGAAGCAGGTATGTCGAAGGGACTGATGTACAATTATTTCGACAGCAAAGAAGCACTGCTGGGTGAAATTTTTCAGGAAGGTTTTAATCAGGCATACGAAAATTTCGACCAGAATCAGGATGGCATTTTACAAAAAGAAGAGTTTGTAGATTTTGTGTATCGTATTAAATCCCTGATTGATGGGAATCATAACTTTTGGCAATTACTGGTTAATTTAATACTGCAACCCGGCACGTTAACATCGCTTGGTGATTTCAAGCTCAAGGGAGCCGACGATATCGATACATTGCTACGCGAGTATTTTATTGCGTTGGGGTACGAAGATCCGGAGTTTGAAAAAACATATTGTATTTCAGTTTTGCAGGGAGCATTTATCCAGTATATTTTCGATCACGAAAAATATCCGATTGATAAAGTAATTGAACGAATTGTTAAGCTTTACGCATAATATTAGATCTGCCAGAAATTAGTCTATACATTAAAACTCTTTATTCAAAAAAATTACCTGCTTACTAAAAAGGGAGTTTTATATAAAATGCCATCCTTTTTGCAAATAATCACATAAAATCCAGATTTGAACAAGGAAGTATTGATGTTGTAATCCGATGACCAAACACGAGTTTTAAATATAGTTTTTCCGGTAAAATCGACTATTTCAATTTCTGTTTCTCCCATGTCTTCGGGCATGTTTATGTACAGTATATCGGTAGCTGGGTTAGGGTAAACAGAAATATTTCCTTTGGGAGTATAGCTTTTAATCCAAACATAAGAAGTATTTGGGATGCGGATTCCAATAAACTTCTCAAGATAATGCGTATAATCAGGTGGCCCATAAACTCCATACCAAATCATAATTAAACTATCCTCAGAATAAAAGAAGACATATGACCCCCCTGGTTCAAAAACAGAAAAAGTGTCGTGACAGTATGAGTAATCCTTGTATAGTGGTTTTAACCCGGGAAATTGATTTATTGTTCCTGCTTCAAAACAAATATCAACTTTGCACAAAGAAGTATCAATAAACGTAATATATTTTATTTCGTTTTATCCCCTTACAAAATGCGGCATCTCAAGTGGTATCGGTAGCGAAATTTCAACCAGACCCGAAACCGTCCCCTCTTTAAACCACGAGCATTGGTAAATCAATTTTTTCTGTCCATTCTTCTCGATGGTATATGCATTGGTGCCACCTGTTTGCAACAGCTCCTTTATTTTTGCCGATGAAGCTTCGCTGTGGCAGTCGAACAGCGATTTGCCAAGCAACGAAACATTACTGTCTTTCTCGAATGTTGCTTTCGATTTTTCGTTCATGTAAACAATAATCCCCTCGGTATTACATGCCGTAACCGCAAATGGTAAGGTACTGAATATTTCTTCGGTCATTAATTTATCGTTTAACGTACTGTTGCACGTAGTATTGCATGTAGTCGCCCGACACAATGTTGCTGAGCCACTCTTCGTTTGCAAGATACCAGTCAACGGTGCGTTCCAAACCTTCTTCAAACTGAAGAGAAGGCTTCCATCCAAGTTCGCGCTGCAGTTTGGTGGAATCGATGGCATAGCGCAGGTCGTGTCCGGCACGGTCTTTCACGAAAGTAATCAACGATTCGCCGGTGCCCGGGGTGCGATTCAATTTTTTGTCCATTATTTGGCACAGCAACCTGATAAGGTCAATATTTTTCCACTCGTTGTTACCGCCAATATTATAGGTTTCCCCGTTTTTCCCCTGATGGAAAATGGTATCAATAGCACGGGCATGGTCGAGCACATAAAGCCAGTCGCGCACATTTTCGCCCTTACCATACACGGGAATGGGTTTCATGTTTTTGATGTTATTGATGGCCAGGGGGATTAACTTTTCGGGAAAATGATTGGGACCATAATTATTTGAACAATTCGAAACCACCACAGGCAAACCAAAAGTATGATGATAGGCACGCACCAGGTGATCGCTGCTGGCTTTTGATGCTGAATAGGGAGAGCGAGGATCGTAGGCTGTTTCTTCAGTAAAAAAACCTTCATCACCCAGCGAGCCATACACCTCGTCGGTCGAAATGTGATAAAAACGACGGCCTTCAAAGTTTCCCTGCCAGATATGTCGGGCAGCATTCAGCAAATTAACCGTGCCCACAATATTGGTAAAAATAAATTCCGTGGGATTCGAAATACTGCGGTCAACGTGACTCTCAGCGGCTAAATGAATTACACCGCTGGGTTGATATTTTTCAAATATCTTTATCATATCATCACCATCCACAATATCGGCACGCTCAAAGCGATAGTTTGGCAAGTTTTCGATGTCCTTAAGGTTGGCCAGATTGCCCGCGTAAGTCAGTTTATCGAGGTTTACAATACGATAATCGGGATATTTTGTGACGAACAATCGCACAACATGTGAACCTATGAATCCGGCTCCTCCGGTAATAATGATGGTTTTCTTCATATTCTTTTCTACACTATTTATATTGTGGCAAAAATAATAAGATAATTAAGTAATTCATCGGATGAAACAGAAACTGATTTATAAGGGTTTTATTGCGGTTTCACCATTCCGGAATCGTCTTTCCCAATACCATGCATTTTTCATAGTTTCATGAAGCGAAATACGCGTTTTCCAACCCAATACCTGCAAAGCCTTATCGGCATTTGCCCAAACTTTTTCCACGTCTCCGCCCCGTCTATCTCCGATACGAAACTTAATGCTGACGTGGCAACTTTCTTCGAATGCTCTGATCATTTCGAGAACAGAAACACCGAGCCCGGTTCCCAGGTTAATAACATCATACGGCTTTGCAGAACCATTTGAAAGGAACGCAAGTGCAACCACGTGAGCATTCGACAAATCGTTGATGTCGATATAATCGCGTATACAAGTACCATCTGCAGTATTGTAATTGTTTCCGAAAACCACGAGCTCCTTTCTGATACCGAGTGCCGTCTGGGTAAGGTACGGCATCAAATTGTTGGGTACCCCCTGGGGCAGTTCGCCGATTTCGGCAGACGGATGAGCTCCGATGGGGTTGAAGTATCTGAGTGATATGGCTTTCATTGCCACCCCTGATGAAATTACCTGCCGAAGCATTTCTTCGCAAATCCACTTTGTATTTCCATATGGAGATTCTGGTTGTATGGGAGCCGTTTCGTCGACGGGTAATATCCGTGGTTGCCCATACACCGTACAACTCGAAGAAAAAACAAAGTTCTTCACCCTGTGCTTTATTGATGCCTGCAGCAGGTTCATCATTCCGTACACATTGTTGTGATAATACTTCAGTGGATTTTCCACCGACTCACCAACTGCTTTTAAAGCAGCGAAATGAATGACAGATTCAATAGCATCATAGGTGTCGAATAATGCCTCAAGGTCTTTTTTATTCGTGACATCTCCTTTAAAAAATCCCGGCCTCACCGACGTAATTTTTTCAATTCCATCCAACACTTCAATAAAGGAATTGGAAAGGTTATCGAAAATAATCACATCAAAGCCTGACTGCTGAAGCTCAACAACTGTGTGAGACCCAATATACCCCAAACCTCCCGTAACCAGAACAACCGGTCTTTTCATCTAAACTAATTTAATTTTTTATCGATTAAAAGTACAGGTTTATTGTTGAATACCAAAAAAATTGTACACGATTAAACTAAAAAAAGGGCTGATTGTTGAGTCAGCCCTTAGAATTGCAATTTTGTTTATCTAGAGGGTCCAGTGGGCAATATTTTTAATTTTTCCCCTGTACATACCTTTTATATCCATTATCAGTCCTCGATCTTTCAGAATGCTGCTGAAGTAGTTTTCGTCGAGATCCTTATATTCCTTGTGATTTACAGCAACAATCACAGCGTCGTATTTACCTTCGGGTTTTTCCACCATCTTAAGATTATATTCTTCTTCAACCTCATGATGATTGGCGTGACAATCAACAACTTCGTATTTTACGTTGTATTTACTGAGTTCGTTGAGAATATCAACAACTCTTGAATTTCGGATATCGGTTACATCTTCTTTAAAAGTTACGCCCATGACCAAAACTCTGGAGTTTGTAATCTCTTTTCCCATGGCAATAATTTTCTTCACGGTTTGTTCAGCCACATAGGCTCCCATACCATCGTTGATTGCCCTGCCACTGTTGATCATGCGTGCATGGTAACCAAGTTCTTTTGCTTTATGCAACAGGTAATAAGGGTCAACTCCTATACAATGTCCGCCAACTAAACCTGGAACAAATTTGAGGAAATTCCATTTTGTTCCGGCAGCTTCCAGCACTTCGTAGGTATTTATACCCATAATGTTAAATATCATCGACAGTTCATTCATTAAAGCAATGTTCACATCGCGCTGTGTGTTTTCGATGATTTTTGCCGATTCGGCAACTTTTATACTCGAAGCCCGGTGAACACCTGCTTTAATGACTATTTCATAAACTTTCGCGATATTTTCGGCAGATTCAGTATCGCAACCTGAAACCACTTTTTTGATCGAGGTCAGAGTATGTTCTTTATCACCGGGATTGATGCGTTCAGGAGAATACCCAACTTTAAAATCTTCAACAAATTTCAATCCACTCATTTTTTCAAGTACCGGTACACAATCTTCTTCGGTGCAACCCGGATAAACCGTGGATTCATACACAACATAATCGCCCTTTTTAAGAATTCTCCCAACCGTTTCGCTGGCTTTTATTACCGGGGTCAAATCGGGAAGATTATGGTCGTCAATCGGCGTTGGAACAGCTATGATGTGGAAATGGCAATCTCTCAAATCTTCTGGGTTTGCGGTAAACATAATATCGCAGCCTGCGAAAGCTTCTTTTGGGAGTTCGTTACTCGGGTCGATTCCCTTTTTCATCAAATCAATTCTCTCGGGTTTAATATCGAAGCCCACTACGGGAACATGCTTTGCAAATTCTAGTGCAATCGGTAGACCAACATAGCCCAAACCAATTAAGGAAATTTTCTTTTGTTTATTAATTATGCTCTGATACATAAAAAATGGTTTTAATAAATTATTATTGAGGTGTTAAGCGCGACAAATGTAATATTATTTCACATTAAAAAATATGATTTTTTACAGCACATAACGGGTGATATTCATCAACCAAACCTATGGGTTTTGCATTCCGGATTTGATATGCCGCATCGATACATGGCATGGCTTCAGCCACTCTAAATCCATTACCTTCCAGTATGTTCCTATAGCTCAGGGTATGTAAATCGGTAAATCCTTCACTGAATTCGATTTCCCTGTTACCCACTGTAATTGAACGGTAGGTTCGTTGTCCTTTGCTCCGTATTGCCTCAGGAATATCATTGTAGTCGATGCTTAAAAACCAGCGTACTCTGGCATTTTTCAATTGTAGAAAACCAGCAGCTTTGTGGGTTTCGCTTATATGTACCCTGCTCTTTTCGATTCCTCCGAATATCCATAAGAGCATATCGAAGAAATGTACACCAATGTTGGTTGCAACTCCACCCGATTTCTCAGAGTTCCCTTTCCAGCTGTAGTCATACCATTTCCCTCTGCTTGTAATGTAAGCGAGATCGATATCATAAATTTTATCTTTCGGTCCATTTTCAATTTCACTCTTCAGTGCAATAATTGCTGGATGCAAGCGCAATTGTAGAATATTATAAATATTGCAATTTGTCTCCTGTTCTAACTTCATAAGCGCTTCGATATTCCATGGGTTCAGCACCAGTGGTTTTTCGCATATGGCATGGGCTCTGTTCCAAAGAGCAAACCTGATGTGAGAGTCGTGGAGATAATTTGGCGAACAAATGCTTACATAGTCTATTTTGCGGTCGGTGTATTTAAGCTTATCGATGTGTCGTTCAAACCGTTCAAATTCATAAAAGAAATCTGCCTCCGGAAAAAATGAATCGAGGTATCCAACACAATCGAATTTATCGAGACATGCCACAAGCTTGTTCCCTGTTTCCTTTATCGCTTTCACGTGCCGTGGCGCAATATAGCCGGCTACGCCGACCAATGCAAAATTTTTAACTGATGGTTCCATTACATTGATATTTTTTCAACAATACCCTCTTTCAATACGTATTTCTCCTTGCTTTCCGGACAAATGGCTATTCCATTTTCATCGAACTGCAACTTATGACCATATTCACTCATCCATCCGGCGTGCCGAGCAGGGTTCCCTATTACCAGCGCATAATCGGGAACATGTTTGGTAACGACTGCACCAGCTCCGATAAATGCAAAACGACCAATATCATGTCCGCAAACAATAGTAGCATTGGCTCCAATGCTCGCACCAGTCTTTACCAGGGTTTTGGCATACTGCCCCCTGCGGTTTACGGCGCTTCGAGGATTGGTAACATTTGTAAAAACCATGGAGGGGCCTAAAAACACATCATCTTCGCAAACTACTCCGGTATAGATTGATACATTGTTCTGAACCTTCACATTATTACCAAGAACAACTTCGGGTGAAACAACCACGTTTTGGCCAATATTGCAATTCTCTCCAATTTTGCAATTACTCATGATGTGTGAAAAATGCCAAATTTTTGTTCCATGACCTATCTGACAACCTTCATCGATAATTGCGGTTTCGTGCGCAAAATAATTTGTTGAGCTCATAGTTGAGTGATATCAAGATGCAAAAGTAGAAAAATTTTCATTCAAATAATATCTTTCAGAGTGCTATTTCCATGACCACCGGGCAGTGATCGGACATCGCGATATCGCTCAGTATACTACTAGCGGAAAGCTTGCTTTTCAATGGAACGGTTACCATATGGTAGTCGATGCGCCAGCCAAGGTTTTTCTTTCGGGCACCGGCGCGATAACTCCACCATGTATATTTACCAGGACTTTTGTCGAATTCCCTGAAAACATCCACAAATCCCAAATCGATGAACTTGCTTACCCAAGCCCTTTCTTCCGGCAAAAAACCACTTACCCCTTTTTTGTTTTCAGGTTTACTGATATCAATCTCTTTATGACAAATATTAAAATCACCGCAAACAATCAGGTTGGGCTGAACTTTTTTCAGCATTTCGGTGTAGTTATAAAATGCATCAAGATATTTCATTTTCACTTCCTGACGCTCGTCGCCCATAGTTCCGGAGGGGAAATACGAATTAATCAATACTGTATTATTGAAGTCAGCACGAATAAAACGTCCCTCCGAATCAAATTCCTTTACACCAATTCCGTACGTTACGTTATCGAAAGCTACTCTCGAAAACAGGGCAACGCCGCTGTATCCGGGTTTTTGTGCCGAATGAAAATACACAGAATATCCCATTTCTTGAAATTCGTGGAAATCGATCTGTTCGGGTTGCGCTTTGGTTTCTTGCACGCACAACACATCAGGATTTTCGATTTTAAGCCAGTTCATCAGACCCTTTGCCTGCGCCGAACGTATCCCATTCAGGTTAAAAGTGATGATTTTCATTATTTTTGATATTTATTTGCTAAAAATAGTGTATTGTTTCAGGTTAGCAAAATTATATAACCCATTCGTCATTTATTTTTTTCTTTCGCTTTTAATAACTTTGCCCAAAATACTTTGAAATTGCCCGGCATCTACATCCATATACCATTTTGCAGGCGCAAATGTGTCTATTGCGACTTTTATTCCGTGGCGCAAACCGGAAAAACCGATGATTTACTCAACGGTATTTTACTGGAAGCAGTCCGGAATAAGCACTTTTTCAACTCTTCACCCCTGAGCACCCTTTACATAGGTGGTGGAAGCCCTGGAATACTTGCTGCAGATAAAATCAGCTCATTTGTAAACCAATTGGGAGACATTTACGATTTGAGCCGGTTGCAGGAATTTACTGTAGAACTAAACCCTGAAGATGCTGTGCCTGAATATCTGGAAACCCTTCGAAGTTCCGGGGTTAATCGTATCAGTATTGGCATACAATCGACCCACAACAAACATCTACTTTTTTTAGGACGACGGCACAATTCCGAATTTGCACTTCAATCGTTAAA
>JAGOLH010000124.1 GCA_017994175.1 Bacteroidales bacterium
AAATTTTGTAATCGCTGCTGAAATGGGTATGCCGGTTGACAAACGCGATGGAAAAATGGGCATTTATATTGGTATGAACTGGCTGTTTTAGTGATAGGCTCACCTTATTTCCCAGATTATCAGGGGAAGATACATCTGATTTTTACTGTAATTTAAAGTTAATAGGCAAAACAAAGCTAACTTTCACTGCTTTTCCACCCTTTTGAGCGGGCTTCCATGCCGGTAAGCTATTCACAACACGCAAAGCCTCAGCATCAAGCATTTCGTTAGCACCCTTCTGGATTGCAGCATCGGTAACCTTACCCTTCTCATCAATTACAAAACTTACAAACACTCTCCCCTGTATGCCATTTTCTTTTGCTTCGGGAGGGTATTTTGTATTTTTTGCGACAAACATCATCAGCGCATCCTCTGTGTCGCCAAATACCGGTTGCTCATCCACGTTTTCGAAAGTATATACCTCCTGCCCTGTGGTTTCATTTTGTTGATTAGTTGACGGAGACGAACTACCGGAAGATTTGTTTTCGGTGGTCTTGTTGCCGCATGCAAACACAAACAGAAGCAGGGCAACGAACGGAATGGCAACGGCCGGTTTCATTACTGACCAGAAGCCTGATTTGGGTGTTTTCATCATGATAAGTCTTTTTTTAATTAGTGAATTATTGAAACTATTCGGAATAGAATGAATGGTGGCTCCGGTGCATAACTCAAAAAGCAATTGTTTGTAAGCCTCGGTTTCTTCTGTTTGCTTCAGGGCTCCCTCATCGGCAAGATATTCATGCACTTCTCTTATTGAACTGCGATATAACCACAGCACAGGGTTAAACCATTGCCAGATGGAGAGCAATTCGAAGAAAATAACATCAATTGAGTGCAGCTGCTTCACGTGAACCATCTCATGAGCCAATACTTTTTGCTTTTTGGAATCACTGATTTCAGGGCTGATAAATATTCTGCCAAAGAATGAAAAAGGCGATAGCGCAACCGATGTTGGAAATTGTCCTGGGTTAGTAAACAACCTTTGCACACGCAAAATCCCTGAGATCATTTTAAATGTAAGCATAACTACCGGGATCAGATAGATTGTCATAATAACCATCCATAAGCCAGGATATCCCTCACCAACTTTTGCAATACTGCCGGCAGTAACATTTACGGTTTGAAGTAATACCCCCTGCTGTAATGTATCGCTGGCCCCACCGGAGAAGCTCAGGGGGATCAGTGGCAAAAGATAGGATAGTAATGCGGTACTTACAAGGTAATACCGGTGCAGCCTGAAGTGGGTATCGCCTTTCATTATCAAGTGATACACACCAAAGAAAATGGTAGTTAGCAAACTTGCTTTAATGCTATATGTGATGAACCATTCCATATACGGTTTTTTATTTGTTTTTTTTGCGTTCCAGTTCCTCTTCCATCAATTTACGTATTTCTTCTATCTCGTTCACCGACAGCTTGTTTTCGTTAGCAAAGAACGACAACATCTGCCTGAATGAATTCTGGAAGTAGTTTTTTACCACCCCTCCTACATATTCGCGTGTATATTGCTCCTTCGAGATCAAGGGAAAATATTCATGGGTCTTTCCATACGCTACGTACGATACAAATCCTTTTTTTTCAAGAATACGCACTATTGTCGAAACGGTATTATAAGCAGGCCTGGGTTCTGGCAACGCAACGAGGATGTCGTTGACAAAACCCTTTTCTATGCTCCAGAGTATCTGCATTATCTGAAGTTCAGCCCGGGTAAGTTCTTTTTGTATTTCAGGCATTTTTAATGAATTAATTTCTGAAACAAATATACAACTAATTTTTTAGTTATACAACTATATTTTTAGTTTTTATATCAAAATAAAATTAATATATACGATTTAACGGCTGAAAACAATAACAATCATCTATATAAAAATTTGTTTCTTGCGCGCTAAGTCATACCTTATTCAAGAAGCAAAGCGTTTCTTAATTGTACCATTTCCCATAAAATATTTTTACCAATAAAACATTAATTGCTATATATTTGACGCAATATTTCTCCGGTATGAAATCAGAAAAATTTGCAGTTATTGGAATTGGACAGTTCGGGCATGTTATTGCTAAAGAATTGTCGAATAAGGGGGCTGAGGTTCTAGCCATTGATAATGACCCTGAGGTAATAGAAAGGGTTTCGGAAGACGTTGCACTGGCGGTTGCTTGCGAAGCATCCGACAAAAAAGCTCTTGCAGCGCATAACATTACCGATTTCGATGGGGTTGTAGTTGCTCTTGGACATAATTTTGAGGAACTCTTAACCTGTTGTATTACTCTCCTCGACATGAAAGTAAAACGTATAATTGCCCGTTCTTCCGGACCGAATCAGGAGTCTATACTGCGAAAAATAGGCATTAAAGAAATCCTTTCTCCCGAAGCCGAGGTAGGAATACTGGTTGCTGAGCGGCTGATGAACCCCAGCATCATTTCGTATCTCCAGCTACCCGATGAATACAGGATTGCTGAAATTAAGGCCCCTTCAAAATTCATTGGACGTTCCATCAAGGATATATCGCCGCGTAGTAAGTATAATCTGAATATCATTACCATTAAACGTTTGTTCCAGAACGATAATAATCAGGAAAATCCGGTGCAGCATATTACTGGAGTTCCTGATTCGAGCTACCAGATTGAAAAGTCGGACACGCTGATAATTTTCGGTAAGAATAAGGACATCGAAAGAATGATTGAAATAAACGACTAGTAACAGGTGTTATGTGGCGGGTAAGAATAAATAAAATCAGGGAATTCCTGAACATACGCATTTATGCCAGCAAAAAAGCCGTGTTGCTATCGCTGCAAATTCTTTCAGTTATTGTTACCATTGCGGTAATAGCCAGTGTTGTATATTACTATGGTTTTCCGCAAAACGACCTCACATCAAAAATATGCCTTTTGGTTATTAAAATCAGCCTTGTCTTCTATATCGTTCGATATTTACTCAGGTTAATTTATGAATTCAGTCCTTTAAAGTACCTTAAAAACACATGGATTGAAGCAGCTATAAGTTTCATAATGATTGTAGCCGGATTATTGTTCATTATTTTTCGAATACCATTTTTTCATACTACCGCATTTCACGACTATTTCCCTTATTCAGGCTCTTTTGTGATATTGCTTCTGCAGGCTTTTTTCATTATTGTTTTCATAGTAGATATGAGTAAGGCTGTCCAGAAGATTAAAATTCTCCGGATTGGGCCTGCGGGGTTGCTTTCGTTATCGTTCATGGTCTTGATATTTGCAGGAGCAGGTTTACTGATGCTCCCCGAGATGACATACAATGGTGAAATCAGTTTTATAAACGCGCTCTTCACTTCAACCAGCGCTTCTTGTGTTACAGGACTTACAGTGGTTGATACTGCAGGCTTTTTTACCACTAAAGGTAAAATTATTATCATGCTGCTGATACAACTTGGTGGTTTGAACATTATAACCTTTGCAGCTTATTTTGCCACTTTTTTCCGGACTGCAGGCATTAAATATCAGTCGCTTATGCAAGATATGTTCAGTGCCGAAAGTATA